>JBJECS010000241.1:0-1705 GCA_051871335.1 Muribaculaceae bacterium
TTGATTTTTCTTATACACCGGGCGTAAAAATTTATCTTTTTTATGTACCTTTGCAGAGTGAAACGATAAAAACCGCAAAAAAGTATGTTTGATTTCCTGTTTAAAAAGAAAACGGCTGAACTGCCCGAATTGTTTTTCCATACAGACGTTCACTGCCACATTATGCCGGGAGTAGACCATGGCTCTCCCGACGAAGAAACATCGCTAAAGCTCATCGAGAGCGAGCAGACATGGGGTATTGAGCGCATTATCTTGACTTCGCACGTCACGGAATCAACTTTTGAAAACAATCCGGACACCCTTGCCGCGGGATTTAAGCGGCTGACCGATGCTGTAGCCTCTGCGGGAAATCCTATCCGCCTTGCATACTCTGCTGAATACCGCATAGACGCCCTTTTTACAGAGCAGTATAAAAACGGTATGCTCGTGAAAATGCCCGGCGACTACCTGCTGGTGGAAAATTCATTTATTCAGGAGCCATGGGGACTGGATAATCTGCTTTTCGACCTTAAAATAAACGGATTTAAGCCCATTATGGCTCATCCGGAGCGTTTCGGCTATTATTACAACGATAAAAAGCGATATACAGCCCTGCATGATGCCGGAAATCTTTTCCAGGTAAATTTGCTGAGTCTTGCAGGATATCATGGCGCTGATGCCAAGAAAATCGCAGAATGGCTTGTGGAACAGGGCTATGCAGACTTTCTCGGCACAGATATGCATCATATCTCTCACTTTGAAGCCATTGACAAATATCTCCGCTCCAAAGACTTCAAAAAACTAATGCCTAAGCTCGAAAAGACTGTCAAGAACGACAAGATAGAGTTTTAGTGTGCCATTTTTTGTCGAAATTTGTAGGATATTAAACTAAATTTGATTAACTTTGTCAAAAATAGTAACATAATATAAATTTTTTGACAAAATGAATATCGGAGATAAAGCGCCGGAAATACTGGGAAAAGACCAGAACGGCAAAGAAATACGTCTGAGCGATTTTGCAGGGAAAAAGCTCGTGCTCTATTTTTATCCAAAGGATAATACTTCGGGCTGTACCGCAGAGGCTTGCAGCATTCGCGACAGCTATGCCAACCTGAAAAAGGCAGGATACGCAGTGGTGGGCGTGAGTGTGGACAGCGCGGCTTCTCACCTGAAATTTATCGAAAAGCAGTCGTTGCCTTTCGACCTGATTGCAGACACAGACCATGCCCTCGTGGAGGCTATGGGAGTGTGGGGCGAAAAAAGCATGTATGGCAGAAAATATATGGGTACATTCCGCACCACTTTTATCATCGACGAAACAGGGGTCATCACCCATATTTTCCTCCCGAAAGCTATCAAGACAAAAGAACATGGCGCACAAATTCTTGCGTTATAAATATAAACCCAATCTATAAACTTAATTAAAACATTTGAAATGAGCGTTCAAGAAATAAAATTCACAGAACAAGACCTCCATTTTATGGAAATGGCTGCGAAACTCGCAGAAGAAAACGTACTCCGCGGCGGTGGACCCTTTGGAGCAGTGATAGTAAAAGACGGTGAAATCGTCGCTACAGGTGCAAATTCAGTTACACTCACAAACGACCCTACAGCTCACGCAGAAGTCAATGCTATCCGCAAGGCGTGCAAGGAAAACAACACTTTTAACCTTGCCGGATGCGTCATTTACAGCTCTTGCGAGCCTTGCCCAATGTGTTTGAACGCG
>JBJECS010000242.1:0-8550 GCA_051871335.1 Muribaculaceae bacterium
CGGCAACAAGCACGACAATTTCTGGGAAATGGGCGATACCGGTCCTTGCGGTCCTTGCTCTGAAATCCACATCGACCTCCGCGACGACGATGAGCGACAGAAGGTCTCAGGTGCTTCTCTCGTTAACCACGACCATCCACAGGTCATCGAAATTTGGAACCTCGTATTCATGCAATACCAGCGTATGGCTGACGGTTCGCTTATCCCGCTCCCCGCTAAGGTTATCGACACAGGCATGGGATTTGAACGTCTCTGCATGGCGCTTCAGGGAAAGCAGTCTAACTACGACACCGACGTTTTCACTCCACTCATCAGCAAAATTGCCGAACTTTCCGGCAAAAAATACGGCGAAGACCATCATGTTGACATCGCTATGCGTGTTATCGCAGACCATGTCCGCACTATCGCTTTCTCTATCGCTGACTCACAGCTCCCTTCTAACGCTAAGGCCGGATACGTCATCAGGCGTATTCTACGACGCGCAGTTAGATACGCTTACACTTTCCTTGAGCAGAAATCTGCTTTCATGTATCAGCTCATCGACACTCTCATCGATAATATGGGGGAAGCATACCCGGAACTCCCGGCGCAGCGTGAGCTTATCGTCAAAGTTATCAAGGAAGAGGAAGACTCTTTCCTCCGCACTCTCGAAAACGGTATCAGACTTCTCGACAACGCTATCTCACAGGCTAAGGCTGACGGAAAAAACGAAATCTCAGGAAAAGAGGCTTTCGTCCTTTACGACACTTACGGCTTCCCGCTCGACCTTACTCAGCTCATTCTCAAGGAAAACGGCATGACACTAAACCAGGCTGAATTTGACACCGAAATGCAGGCGCAGAAACAGCGCGCTCGTAATGCCGCCGCAGTTGAGGCTACAGACTGGGTCATCGTTAGAGAGGGTGAACAGCTATTTGTCGGTTACGACAACACTTCTGTCGCTGCTCACATCCTCCGATACAGAAAAATCAAACAGAAAAATCAGGAATTTTTCCAGATTGTATTAGACCAAACTCCTTTCTACGCTGAAATGGGTGGTCAGGTTGGAGACCGTGGCTCTCTCACTTCCGGTGATGAGAAAATCGACATCTTCGACACTAAACGAGAAAACGGTATGGCTGTTCACCTCGCTAAGCGTATTCCTGCCGATGTTGAGGCTACTTTCATCGCCGCTATTGATGAAAAGGCAAGACTCGCCACTTCTTGCAACCATACTGCCACCCACCTCCTCCACCAGGCTCTTAGACAGGTCCTCGGTACTCACGTTGAGCAGAAAGGCTCTTTCGTTAGCCCTGACCTCCTTCGTTTCGACTTCTCTCACTTCCAGAAAGTTACTCCTGAAGAGCTCCGTGAAGTTGAGCGCATCGCTAACAGTCACGTCAGAGAAGCCATTGCTCGTGACGAACGTCGTAACGTGCCTATCGCAGAGGCTACTGCTATGGGGGCTATGGCGCTCTTCGGTGAAAAATACGGCGATGAAGTACGCGTTATCCGCTACGGCGACTCTGTCGAACTTTGCGGCGGTACTCACGTCCCTAACACCGGTAACATCGGTATGATTAAAATAATCTCTGAAAGCAGCATCGCTGCCGGTATTCGTAGAATTGAAGCTATAACTGGTGAGAAAGTCGAAGAGGCTATTAACCAGACCACTGACACGCTCCGTGAAATCGGCGCTATGTTTAACAACGCTCCAGACCTTATCCAGGCGCTCCGCAAGTCTATCGAAGAAAACGTTGGGCTACGACAGCAAGTTGACGAATATTTCAAAGAAAGAATTGAAAACCTATCCAAGAAAGTTCTCGCTGAAGCTGTTACTGTCGGCGATATTAAGCTCGTAAAACTCACTGGTGTCAAAGTGCCTGAAGTTGTAAAAAACGTCGCTTTCACCGTCCGTCAGCTATCTCCGGTCGCTACCGCTTTCGTCGCTGCTACTGTCGACATGACCGGAAAACCGCTTCTTACTGTCATGATTACAGAAGACCTCACCAAGAAAGGCCTCAACGCATCTGCTATCGTCCGTGAAGCCGCAAAGGCTATCAAAGGCGGTGGTGGCGGTCAGCCGGGTTTCGCTCAGGCTGGAGGTAAAGACCCTGAAGGCATCGTGGCTGCAGGACAGCAACTCATTGATGCTTTTAAATAATCTCTTTTGAGGTTTTTCTTAGATTATAATTTTTAATTCTATTCAATAAAAAAATGAATACAACAGGCATTAATGGCAAGACTCTTGATGGCAATGTGAGCACTCATAAAAAAAAGACACTCACTTATTCTCGAATCATTCTCGTTGGCGGCGTTTCTATATGCTTAATCGCCGCTGCTGTTGCATGCCTGATGTATTACCTCGATACTCGTGACAACGATACAGTAATCACCACCGTTGCCGAGCCTATAATTGACCCTACTCTCGAAACTATTAGACCTTTAGGTGAAGTCAATCTGCACGGTGCTTTTGGCTCCGCTCAGATTGACTTCTCTTTTAATTCTAACACCGGACGTGGGGAACGTTGCTACACCCTTCAGGCTGACGAAATCTACTCCCTTATCCTGAAAAAAGCCGAAATTAAAGACGAGGGAACTTACTGCGTCGAAATCAAAGAACTTCTCAAAGGACGTATTGAAATCGGCACTTACAACGGCATTATTTCTAAAGACTCTTTTGTCGGATATTACACCTCTTCTCACGGTATTTCTCGAGAAGTCAAACTCTTTAGCAAGTAACCACGTCCGCCCCTCTATTCTCTATTCTCTATCCTCCACACTCACGTCCTTCACCTCCACTGTGCTGCATGGACTGATGCGGTTACGCTTCACCTGTATCTGAACCGGTATCTCGTTTCTCAGCTTCTCTACATGGCTGATGATTCCCACATGGCGACCCGACATACTATGTAGATGCCTTAGCGTCGTTATCGCTCCGTCAAGCACCGCGTCACTCAGAGTTCCAAAACCCTCGTCGATAAACATTGTATCAAAACAGATGTTCCTTCCCACTCCACTCAGAGCCAACGCAAGCGACAGCGATACAAGGAAACTCTCACCTCCCGAGATTGTGCTCACAGGGCGCTTTACCCCTCCCTCATATCCGTCTATGACATACATTACAAACGACCCCGGCAATACATACAATCTATATCGGTCCGACAGCCTGCTCAAATACTGATTCGCTGACTCTACAAGGCTCGAAAGTATAAAACTCTGCGCTATCGTGCGGAATTTTTTCCCGTCTGCAGAGCCTATCAGACTATCTATCTTGCTCCAGGATTCAAGGACTTTCTGCTTCTCCTCAAGTTCTGCAAGAAGACTGCTCACCTTCATGCGGTTCTCGCTGTCCGCTGATATGGTTTTTCTCAGCTCGCCTACTTTCATGGCTATCTCCTCTGCCTGGATTTTCTTTTTCCCCTCTGCCTCTGAGATGCTTTCATATGTCTCGCCCTCTTCTATTTCAGGACGGTTCTTAAAGACTTCTGCCAATAATTCTGTCGCAGACTTAAGTGCTCCTGATTTCTCCGCCAATAGCTTGACATTATGCTCTATTTTTGCCTTTTTCTCTGATATCTCGCTCGCGCTTATTGCATTCAGTAGGCTCAGCAGCTCTTCCGTATATTCCGTATTTTCTGAGACATACGCCTCTATCTCTGCTTTAGCCGTTTTTATTGCCGCTTCTGCTCGCTGCCTTTTCGCTATCGATGCTGACGACGCAGACAATACCTCATTCGCTATTGCACCTGTATTTGTCATTTCCTCACTTCCCGTCGCCACTATGGCTCTCCATTGTGGTACTGACTCATATATGTGCTTTATGGTCACGTTTAGCGTGTCTATCACTGATTGCTCTTTGCTTATCTCGCCATTCAGCTTTTCTATCTTTTCTTCGAGCTTTCGGTAATTTTCCGCCTTCCGCTTAAGCTCTGCTCCGAAGCCTATCATATCGCTCTGCCACCCTGTAAATGCCTCGCAGCATGACACCATTGCCGTCACTTCAGAGATTTTAGCCTCGCGCTCCGCATTCCTGCGTGCTATTTGCTCTTCATATCCTTTTATGCTTGTCTCACTGTTACTTACAGCCTTTTCCGCCGCATTTTTAGCCTCTACAGCCTGCTCTTGCTTGGTTTTCAGGACTCCAAGTTCTTTTGACAGTTTCATTGACTGTTTCTGATATTTTTCAATCTCCTTGCGAGATTTTTCAAGTTTCTTTCTCTCCTCTGTGAGCTTTGAATATTGAGCCGCCACACTGGTTTTAACAGCCTCGTCACATTTCTCCACACCTAAGTGCATTCTCACGCTGCCCTCTATCTTTTCAACAGTTTCCTGTAGGTGTTTCTCGCCTTCCGCTATTTCTTTCGCCAGACGGTCACAGTCCTTTTCTATGACTTCCACTTCTGCCTCAAGCTTCGCTTTACGGCCCTCCATTTCCTTAAGCTCTGCCTCTTTTTCCTTATAAACGGAGCTATTCGTTTCAAAGAGTTTGTCTATCTCCTCCTCATTTATTTCCTCCTCTATCACTCGGCGGCATACCGGGCAGGTGTCTCCTACTTTTAATTTTCTGCGGATATTTTTAGCCCAGCTGTCAACACTGTCGTTTAGTCCGTCAAGTGCTGCCTTTAGTGTCTCAAGTGTGAACTTTTGAGCATATATCTCAATGCCAAGATTTCGTATTTCTCCCTTTTTAGCTCTCGCAGACTCTCTCTGTTCTGCTTCCCGGCTCCGCTTTTCTTCAAGCTCGCCCCTTTGCTTGCTCTCAGACTCTATCAGCTCTAAGACTTCCTTTAGTACTTTTTCGCGTGCCTCGCTTTTGTCGCACAGCTCATACACTTTGTCCATGTCTATATCTTCAAGGCAAGCGTTGATTTTGTCTATCTCAGCCTTTTTTGCTTCATAGCCAGCCGTCGCTTCTGACACGCTCTGGCTGCATTCTGCCACTTTCCGCCGGAGTACTGTTTCCTGGCGCTTTTGTTCTTTTTCTATCTCAGCCTTTATGTCTTTTACTGCCTTTTCTGCACTGAATATCGACCCTATTTTTTCGGATATGGCTTGAGTATTCGCATATATCTCTGCCTTATCTTTTTCTGCTTCTTTTTCTGAGCTCAGGCGCTCAACCATTTCCTTGTCTTGAGCATTTTTTGACTCTATGTAGTTCATGCCGGAGAGAAGCCGCTGAAATTTCCCCTCTAACCGCTCCATTGTGGCTGTCTCGTCGGATATCACCGTTTCTGCCTCATTTATCTTGCCGAAGTTTGCTCTCACCTGGACCGTTTGTTCCCACTGATCGCAAACTGTCTTCGCAGACTTTATTTCCACGCTCTCCATTGTATCCTTCGCCTTGTCATACTCCGCCTGTGCTCGATGCTTGGCTGCTGTCGCTTCTCGCTCGCGCTCTATCCACTGTCGCTTTTGCTGCAGCTCGCCTCTCTCCTCCTCGGATTGTCTTAGTGACACCTCCAGCTCCGACAGTTTTTCTCTTTTCTCTGCAAGTTCCTCGTCTGTAAAGACTGTCAACGCCCCTTTCTGGCTCTCAAGAAGTCTTACGTCTTCTTCTTTCTGCTTTCTTATTTCATAAACCTTCTTGCCGATTGCTGCATAGTCGGTCGTGGAGGTCAGCTTCTCAAGGATTTCTGCCTTTTTATCATCTTCGCTCTTCAGGAACACTGTGAACTCTCCCTGCGCAAGCATGGTCGTGCGGCAAAATTGCTCGAAATCAAGACCTGTCACACGCTTCACATCTTCATTTATATCATTTTTATACACCTCGCCCGTCTCGGTGCAACTCATGTACCTCTCGACGGTCTGTATCTTACCTTCCGGCTTTTTATGCGCCCTATATGCTCTCCATTTAAGCTCATACTCGCGGTCATCAAGACCTGTTATCAATAGCCTTATGATGCCCTCAACACAGCCTCTTCGCAGATGCTGGCGACCGTCCTTTAATTTTATATCATTAAGTGTGGAGTCAGACCCTTTTGCGTTTCTTCCTCGCGGCGTCGTATTAAACATTGCAAGGCAGATACTGTCAAGTATTGTCGTCTTGCCTGCTCCTGTATCACCACATATCAGGAAAACTCCGCTTTCGCTTAGCGGTGATGATTCAAAGTCTATTACTGCGCTCTCTATTGAGGCGATGTTCTTAATCTCAAGTTTCTTGAATTTCATAAGTCTTTGGAATTTTTATTTGTTATTGTTTCGTTTTTCTTCATTCACTTCGGCTATCACGCTTTCTACCATTGAACGCATTTCCTCGCTCACATTCACTCCCTGTGCCTCTATATATTTCGTAAATATTTCGATTGGCGCACAGCTCATAAATTCGTCCACGCTCATCGTCTTTATTTCCGATGACTCCGTCTCTTTGCGCTTTGTATTGAATAGGCAGAAACTGCACTCTTTTTCCTCGCAAAGCTTTGACGCACTGTAGTTTGCATTATACGGTAGGCTATCCTCCACCTTCACTTGCAGACGTACATACGACGGTCTCTCTGGCGAAAATTTCTTCAGCATTTCCATTACTTCCTCGTATGTCCCATATCCGTCTACCGGTAGCGTCACAAGGGGCTTGATATTCTCTATTTCTACCTCCCTAACCTCCGGACGCTCACCATGTCCGGAGATTTCCACTATGCTCACTGTGTGATTATAGCTCTCGTCAAAGCTCACCGCTATCGGGCTCCCGGAATACCTCACATTGTGCTTTCCGGTGTGGATAAACTGCGGCTTATGGATATGACCAAGTGCAAGATAGTCATAATCCTCGCCAAAGCTCTCTATTCCTACGGCGTCTATATTGCCTATCGTCTTCTCGTTCACCCTCTCATGACCTGTGAAATCCACGCCGTTTACGGTCGTATGAGCCGTCATTATCACCGGCAAATTGTCCTTATTCACATCTTTCACGCGTGCCGTCAGGTCTTTGAAAAAGTTCTCCGGAATAAATTTCTCATATGCATACGGGACCGCTATCACATAGCCCTTTCCCGGGATTTCTACGATGTGATTGTCTATTGCGTCCTTGTAGATATTCCCTATCACATGACCCTGCACAAACTGCCACAGCTCTTTATTCACCTCATGACGTGAACCGCTGTCGTGGTTCCCTGCGGTCATTACCATTACCATTCCGGGACACGCATTGTGCATCGCAAGCATGCCCTCGATAAACATTTTCTGCACCGACGTAGACGGCTGAGATGTATCAAATACGTCTCCGCACAGCAAGAATACGTCCGGCTGCTCTTTCTTCACGATTTCTGTTAGCTGATTTAACATTGACGATTGCTCCTCGCCTCTGTCATAGTTGTAAAGCAAATGCCCTAAATGCCAATCACTTGTATGTATTAATTTCATAGTTGATTAATTGTTTATAAAAGTTTATACTCTGTTTTCTTCTGCAAAGATAGTAAATTTTTTCGACAATTCCAAATTTTTTGGCAACTTTTTTTTCATTTTATCCTAATTTCGTGGAAATTCAAAAACTATTTAGTAACTTTGTCCAAAATTAGCTCAAAACATGAATTTCATTCCTTTCTCACTAAATATCTCAGGCAAACTGATTGAATTTCAGTCTCCCGCAGTGATGGGTATCGTTAACGTAACACCTGACTCTTTTTTTGGTGGCTCGCGTACTTTCAATGCCGACGCCATCTCTATTAGGGTCCAAAAACTTATCGATGATGGAGCTGACATGATTGACATCGGAGCTTACTCATCTCGCCCCGGCGCCGACGACGTCTCTCCCGCTGAGGAGCTCCGGCGCATTGAACTCGGAATGAACCAAATTCGACAAATCGCCCCCGAAATCCCCGTTTCTATCGACACTTTCCGCGCCGACGTCGCTCGTGAGGCTGTCAAAAATCTTTCTGTAAACATCATAAACGACATATCCGGTGGTGACCTCGACCAAAATATGTTTAACACCGTCGCTGAGCTAAAAGTCCCATACATACTCATGCACATGCGAGGAACACCAGCCACAATGCAGTCGCTCACAGACTACGGACAAATCGGCGTTACCGCTGCTGTAATTCAAGACCTCGCTAAAAAAATTAACTCTCTCGCACTCCTCGGTCTCAACGACATCATCGTCGACCCGGGTTTCGGGTTCAGCAAGACTCTCGACCAAAACTACCAACTGCTCGCAAGTCTTGAGGCGTTCCACATCCTGGAATGTCCCATTCTCGTCGGAGTTTCACGAAAGTCTATGATTACCAAATACTTAGACATCTCATCAGACGACGCTCTAAACGGAACTACTGTCATTAACACTCTCGCTCTTGAGCGTGGTGCCGCTATTCTTAGGGTGCATGACGTAAAACCTGCTGCTGAAGCCGTTAAGCTGTATTGTAAAACGATTAATTCTATCTGAAATGGACGTTATTGGAATTAAGGACATTATCGACATCCTGCTCGTCGCTACCCTGCTTTACTACCTCTACAGGATTATGAAAGAATCCGGCACCATAAACATTTTCGTCGGTGTCCTCTCTTTCATCGTCGTTTGGGTCCTCACATCGGAAATCCTTGAAATGAGGCTCATTGGCAGCATTTTAGACAAGTTCA
>JBJECS010000243.1:0-8536 GCA_051871335.1 Muribaculaceae bacterium
GAACAGCCTTTTTGTCAAGGGATATGTAAATCCGAGCGGCGAGGGGGAAAATATTGACAACGAAAGTAACTAACAATAAATATTAACTTAAAAAACTGTGCGAAAATGAAAAAGTTTTTATCATTTTTATTGATGACCATTATGGTCAGCACGAGCGCGTTTGGTTATAACTGGACCGACACGAGTGGTGATTATCCTTACCACAAGGTAGTGTATGTCAAGCTGCTTGACGGCTCGGGCAATGTGATAACAAATGAAGTGCAATTAGGAGCATTTGACGGGGATTACTGCCGTGGCGTCGCTACCGTTGATTACCCGGAGAATACGCCTATCTACACTTTGCGTATCGGTACTGCTGAAAATGAAAGTATCGGTGCATTTTACGTGGTTCATTGCGGTGTTGATGATTACGCTTTGGACCCGTCTATAGTATTGAAAGGAGCAGATGAAACAGTTGGAAGCCCTTCAAATCCTATTGAAGTGACGTTTAATTATCCTACTGCTATTTCTTTCAATCCAGACAGCAAGACGATGCTGGTGGGAGAGTCATTCAACGTGGCAGATGTACTTACGGTAGAGCCTGCAGGCGCATTGCTGCCTTATCCGCTGAGAATGTCGCAGGATAAGGAAGGTGATTTTATCGAGAAGTCAACATATCCGGACCCGGCTGTAACAGCAATAGGCGGCGGTCAGGTTGGTTTCCAGGTGTTTATGGCTACTCCGGTGGCAGGTCATGGCAATTCCGGTACTCCAGAGCTGAGTGCCACACTCAACCTTGACATCCGCACCGCGATAACATCATTCTCTATCAGCCCAAACTATCCTGACGGAACAATCACCGTAAACATTAATGATGGTGACGGCTTGATGAACGGATTAAACAGCATTATCGTAAAAGAGCCGGCAGATGCAACAGAAGACATTGTTTGGGTACCATCAGACGAAACTGCATTCCAGCTCAGCCCGGTGGCAACAAATATGTGGGTGCCGGTAAAAGCCGGAACTTACATAATGACGGCTACTTCAAAGGCAGCAAAGCAAGATGTGACAGTCATAGTCCGTCAGCCGGTAGAAAAATGGGCTCAGAATGTACAGCTTCTCCGTGTTACAGTTGGCACAAACGTATCAGAGCTCTTGCCTCATACGTTTAGCCTTTTCCCTGAAACCGCTACAGACCCGATGTCAGGCATTCGCTATTCTATCGATGGAACGGATGGTCAGGGCAATCCAATCCTTACAATGGATAACGATGGTGTAATCACTGCTACTGCTGTGGGTAATGCTACAGTAGGCGTCGCACACGATGACCTTGGCGATGCAGACTTGTTTACAGTGAGCGTAGAGGTGGTAAATGTTCCTGCAGAGTCAGACTTCTCAATATCACAAGACCCTCTTGTAATAGAGGTTACGCAAGACCTTCTCGGTCAATATGATATTACAGAACTTATCAAGGGCAATATCAAGACGGGTGCGCTAAACTTCAATGAACTTACCTGGACTGAGAACTATGGTACCGGCACTCCTGTCCTGACAATCAATGGCGACGGCATGGTAGCTGAATATTCTTTCTTTGCTGCTGCTTACGGCGAGAGCGCAATCCAGGGAACATATACCGTAAACCTCAGTGGTTTTGATGAAAACAAGGAGTTCCAGGCAGAAATACCTACTACGGTAACAACAGGCTTTGGAATTACTATCACTCAGGGTCTTGAGTCAATCACATTCAGCGCAATCAATATCGGCTGCGAAGATACTTACGAGCTCGCAATCACAACAACACCGTCAAACTATCCTCTCACAGAAATACAGTTTACAATTCCGTCTGTAGTAGATGGTGAAGACGTTCCGATGTTTACTCTTGACCGCGTAGGAAGCGAAAACAAGTGGACACTCACTCCAAAACTCGTGGGAAGTTCACGTTTGACAGCAAATGTAGGCAATATTTCGCATACTGAGGCTGTAAAAATCAGTCAGCACGTAAGCCTTGCAGAAGGATGGAGCTGGCTATCACTGTATTCAGGCTCAGAAAGCGCAGAAGAATTTGCAGCAAGCTACAAAAACGTACAGGAAATGCGTTCACAGTCACGGTTGATGTATAATGATGAAAAATACGGTTTCTTCGGTTCACTTACATCACTTGACAACAGTTCATCATACCGTGTCAATGTTAAGTCCGGCCTTACAATAGACTACATTGCACCAAACGTAGACCTGTATTCAAATGACGCAAAATCAGTGACATTCAATCCGGGTTGGACATGGTTCAGCAGCCCATATTGCAAAGACCACAATTTCCAGGAAGTATTTGCAAAGGTAGTGATGCTGCCTGAAAACAGCCGCATCATTTCACATACAGGCTTCATGACATTCAGTGAAGAAACTTCATCATGGGCAGGTACACTCGAGTCACTCAATGCAGGCGAAGGTTACCTTGTATATAACGCAGGAGTGAATGGCGTAAATGTAGAATTTATGCCAGACCGTTACCTGACAGAATACGTTCCATCAAACAACGAAAGCAATGCCTTTGACCTATATAGCGAGGAGGCAGAATGGGAATACAACCCACGCAACTTTGCAGACAACATGAGCATCATCGCTAAGTTCCCTCAAGACCTTGAAATCGGTCGTTACTCAATCGGCGCATTTGTAAATGGCGAATGTCGAGGCGAGGGCAAGATGATAGGTCGCCGCTTCTTCATCACCGTAGCAGGACAGGCAGGCGAAACAGTAGACTTCCAGCTCTTTGACCGTTCAACAGGCGAATACACGCTTGTAGACAGCAACGTAGCGTTCTCTGCAATGGAAGGAACCCTTGCCAACCCTCTGACCCTTAAGGCAGACGTGACAGGCGTAGACTTTATCCGCAACGACGGCAATGTAAACATCGAAATTATCGGTGGTGACATCGTAGTGAACGGAGCAAAGGCATCAGCCGTGAAGGTTTACACCGTGTCAGGAAAGGAAGTAGGCACAGAAAACCTTTCATCAGGCATCTATATTGTTAAGGTTGCTACAGAAAACGGCGTAATCACTCGCAAGGTAGTGAAGTAATATCACAAGCTCAATTTTATGAAGCGAAGAGCAAGTAAAATTGGGCACAGACATAAAGGGATGGTTGACGTGGAAAGTCCGCGTTTAACTATGAATATTATTGGAACCTGCGTCAACCATTCCATTTTTTACAAAAATCCACATTAATTATAATAAACATCCACTATATGAGAATGATAAATCCCCAACTGTCAGGGCTCAGGAGGCTAATAACACGGGCTGTGCTAATCGCGGCTTGTGGAATAGCTTTTTTAGGAGCGTCTGCGCAGGACATATCTCAGATAGGAAAAAGCGACCCGCTGATAATCTCAGGTTCCATCGGTACGCAAAACACATATTACCACTCCTCAATGGGAGCGGGGTATATGTCGCCACTAAGCAACACAGTGTTTGCGAACCTGAATATCCGCATCTATGGCTTTTCCATGCCATTTTCATTTTACTATTCAAATGACAATATGGATTTCAATTATCCACAGTTTTCATTTAACCTTACGCCGTCGTATAAGAATTTTACGGCGCACATCGGTCAGTCTACCATCCCGTTCAGCACATACGTCATGAATATGTCGTTTAATGGTGTAGGGCTTGAATATAAGGGCAGCAAATTCCGCACGGCAGCATTCTATGGCGTGTTGCGTAAGGCAGTAAATGACAACCCGGAAGACCCAAATCCACGAAAACCGCAGTATAAACGCATTGGCTGGGGATTCAGTGCGGGATATGGCAGCGGCAACAAGAGCATAGACGTATATTTCCTCCGTGCATACGACCAGGAAAACTCAATCCATGAACTATATCGAGAAACCTACCGCCCGCAGGAAAACCTTGTAGTGGGCGTAAAGGCGGCATACGCTATCAAGAATTTCCTTTCATTTAACGTCAATGCCGCAACCTCAGCCTATACGGCAGATACAGAGTCAGAAAAAGTGACCGTAGGCGAGGCAACGAAATACGACGGCATATACCAGCCGCGATATACCACAACACTCCGCTTTGCAGGAGATGCATCAGTAAACTTGTCCACAAAGTGGTTCAACACCTCTTTCTACTATAAAATGGTACAGCCGGACTATACCTCACTGGGCACATACTATACATCAAACAACTATCACAGCCTTGGGGTGACGTTTGGAACCGTATTTTTCAACAGACTGTCGCTAAACACCAACTTCTCTCTCCAGGAAGACAACCTGACGAAGAAGCAACTATATACGACCAAAGGATATGTATATTCAGGTGTGCTCGGACTTCGCTTGTCAGACAAATTTAATGTCAATGCGATGTATAACGGCTACCTGCAAGACCAGGGCGACGGAACGGCGGTTGTAAACGACACAACCCGCGTCCACCGAATACTGCACAGTATCAGCCTTTTACCAACACTCGTGCTACCCGGCGAAAATCTCGAGCACTCATTTAACATGTCTGGTAACTATACAATAAACAAGGACCTTAACAAGTTTTCCATCGGAATGAGCGACGTAAATACACTCGCTCTCGGTGCCGGCTACACGATGAACGTAAAGCCTTGGGATACAAGCTTTTCATTTAATCTCAGCCACCAGCAATCTGATGGATACGACTCAAAATATACATCTCAGGTAGGCTCTTTCACGACGGGGCACAGTTTCCTGAAAGAGAGAAACCTAAATACCTCCGCTACCGTCTCAATCTGCTACAACGAGGTTAAGAACACATCCAAAAACCTGTCAATGGCACTGGACCTGAGCGCAAACTATACGCTTAAAAAGGCACACTCCTTCAGTTTCAGCGCATCGTTTAGCAAATATGGCGACGTGAACGTGAGCAAGACACGCTCTTCGCTTGACGGCACAGACATCCGCCTGTCACTGAACTACGTATATACATTTACTCTTCTTGAAATCAAACGTAAAGCCAAGGAAAAGAAATGAAAACGACAAGATATATATTCGCCACGCTGCTTGCTATATTGGGCTTCATGACAGCCCGCGCAGCAGAACTTAGCGTCAATGTAGGCACGACAAATCCTATATTGCCGCCTCAAGTGATGTATATGCTCTCCAATCCGGGGCAATATCTCACGCTTTCGGTAACGAACAAGACAAGTGAAACTCAGTATTTCTATTTCGGAGTGGAACTGAAGCAGATTTCGCCCAACCAGGATATAGAAATCATCGTGCCGGGCAAGACGATGCCGAAGACACCGTTTGAGGTGTCAGGCGGTGGTGTTCGCGTGATGAATGCGGCAGAGATGCGCACAATGTTTAACCATGTACGCATGGAAGATATCACGATGCCATCGGGCTTGTTTGACAATGTCGCATCCAGCAGTTTCGGAAACTTGCCGGAAGGATTTTATCAGCTGATGATATACGCATACAAGTGGGACCCGTCACTGTCGTCTGAAGTGCTTCTAAACGACCCGTCGGTGAGCAAGTGTACGTTTACGGTGTGCTATAGCGCACAGCCACCGCAATGGATATCGCCAATGTCGCTAAACGATTTTGAAGACAAGAATATAGCAACCCTGTCAAAGGAAGCGCCGCTGTTACAATGGATTGCCCCAACCCTTGGCTGCGCAGCCGGTGTGGCAAACTATACTTACGACATAAAAATCGTACAGCTAATACCACTTCAGTCTATAGAAGAGGCGATTGAGCGCAATGGTGTTGTATATCAAGCCTTTAACCTTGCAGCTCCGCAGTGTATGATACCTATGAGCTACATAAACAATATGTCGCCTCATGAGACGTATATAGCGCAGATTACAGCCAAGACAAACGCAGCACAGGAAGGCTCTATCGGATATGTCAATATCCAAAACGACGGCAAGAGCGACCTGAAGATGTTCCGCGTAAAGAGTTATGCAGAAATGCCGGAAATCCCCGTTCCGCAGGATACCATTCCAAAGGATGATGAGAAGAATGACTCAATCTGGGGGTTTGAGTTTAATATGACTGATAACCTAACAGACTCGCTTTATAACTTTACAAACCCTGAAATTTTGCTTCCTGTATATTCTTCAAGTGAGGGAGCACGCAAGGAATTTGTGGGCGGAGACATTGCGCTGTTGTGGCGTAGGGCGTGGTATGCAGGCGGACGCGGAGAGAAACCGGATACAATCCAGTTTACATACGACGTAGAACTCTTTGCCAGCGAGGAATATATCTCACGCGAGGAGATGTTTAATCTTAAGCCGGTGTATGAATCGAGGGGAATAAAGGAGTATAAAGACACTATCCGCTGGGATGACATCGAGGGGAAAGTGAAGAAAGGCGACTACTGCCTACTTCGCGTGACGCCTAAGGCTCTGAATG
Organism: Muribaculaceae bacterium; assembly: GCA_051871335.1. GTDB lineage: Bacteria > Bacteroidota > Bacteroidia > Bacteroidales > Muribaculaceae > CAJUPY01. The sequence goes on from JBJECS010000243.1 coordinate 6,357, forward strand.
AAAAGTCAATAGCATATCTTAATGACAGTATTAACACTATAGACTTTGCCATGTGCGAGCACATGAGCCACCGCTACTTCCAGTGCGCAAACCAGGTGGAGATAACCCGTGAAAAGGCAACTAAGCGTAAGGCAAAAGACTTGAAGGGCAAGATAGTCACTATCGGTGAATATGACCTGAAACTTGAGGAAATAAAAGATGATGCAGACACCTGTATTACGGGTACCGGACACGTCAAGTGGGAACCGTTTGGCTTGGAGTGCTGGGTAGCAGTAAAGTTTGACAAGATATGTATTAACGACGATGACCAGGTGTTTAAGGGAATCGTAGAGGGATGCTCCGGTATTTCGGAGGAGAGTATGGACGTAGTGAAGGGGCTGTTCTCCGAGTGGGGAATAGACAACCTCATAGGCGACACAGGTATCCCGTATGCAAACCAGCTTCAAGAAAAGACCGACGGCATAGTGAAAAACCTGGCGGAGAAGATAGACCTCTCCAGCTACTACAAGGAGGTGAAACTGGGACAGAATGTTTACGACGCCATTTTCAAGGGTGGAGTGCAAGACCTCAGGCTGCCGATTGCAGTGCCAAAGAGCATGAATCCGTCGCCGGTGGATATTCAGATTGCGACAATGAAATTTGCTCCGACCTATGCTACAATGGACCTTATCGGAGAGTTCCAGTTGCCGAAGTCAAGCTATTTGAAAAACGAAATCCTCGTATTCGGTGCGCCACGCCTCTGTATCAGTCCTAAACGGTTCTTGCCGGAGGGAGGAACAGTGGCATTGCTGGCAGATTTCACGCTGAAAGACCCGGATAGCAAGTTTGATTTCACATTTAAGGCACCTAAAGACGTGATAGAGCCATCAGACGGCTGCTTTGTCAGCTGGGCGGGCGATAGCCTGGACCTTCTCTCCGCTCACATCGAGATGACCATCCCGAAGCTGAAAAAGGTGGGGAAAGACGGCAAGGCGCAAGACGAGTGTCCGAAGGTGACTCTAAAAGGCTCTGTAGGAGACTGGAATGACTGGATACTCTCCGGAACGATGGATACCTTTGAGGCGGAAGACCTCCCTGGCTATCAGTTTACGGCAGACAATATCATATACGACCACTCAGAGCTGAGAAACGAAGGCGGCATTAGCTTCCCGGCAGAATACGACAAGACAAAAGCCGGAATACAGGGCGCCGGCGGCGAATTGGCATGGCAGGGCTTATATATAAAGGAAGTGTCTATGGCTTTCCCGAAGTCTATCAAGGTGGGAAACAGCGGAGAGTCAATGAAATTCGCATTGCAGAATATGCTTGTAGACCAGTCGGGCTGTACGCTGGAAGCCGGAATGCTGAACATGATAAACTATAAGGAAAAACTCGGTGCGTTTGGCAGCTTCAAGTTCTCACTTGACGAGGCTAGCGTGACGATAATCCAAAACAACTTCAAGGGAACATATTTCAAGGGAAAGATGCAAATCCCGCTGCTTGACGGCGAGATAGGCTACCGCTGCGACATCTACAACCAGAAGTTTGTTCAGGGCAAAGACAAGGACGGCAAGGTGAAATATTCATACGACCCGACGAAGAAAGGCTTTGCCTACGTATTTAAGGTTCAGCAGATAGATAAACTTGACTTTGACTTCTTCCTCGCGGAGCTTCAAATTCAGAAAGAGCTGACATACTTCCTGCTTGACGCAGTTGAGGACACGAAGGGAGATATCAAGACTAACTATGAGTTCTGTCTGGGCGGTATGGTTAATATCGGCGCGGGAGCGGTAGGCAAAGAAGTTCAGGCTGTACTGGACAAGCTTCCGACAAAGCCCCAGATACCGAATATCATGTTCACCAAGATGCGTATCGCAAACAATGAGAAGTTTGACCCGTATGACGTAGAAGGTCAGGACATGCAGAAGGCACGCGACAAGAAAATTGAGGAAATAGACGGAAAAATCGCGTCAAGCGGCAAGGTATGGGCGAAAGACTCAGTCATCACATTTGGTGAAGGCGAGGATAAGATATATTTTAACTACGGACAGTGGGGCTATGCATCACCATCCAAGAAAATAGGACCGTTTGAGTTCTCAATCTCACAGTTTAAGATGGCCAAGGGGATGAACGAAGGTAAGCCATATTTGGGACTGACCATCGGTGGCCAAATCGAGTTCTGCGAGGGCATAAACATTGCA
>JBJECS010000244.1:0-8525 GCA_051871335.1 Muribaculaceae bacterium
ATGGGTAGCTACAGGTGCAGACAAAAAAGCTCCTACAGCAGAAGGTCAAAACGGTGCTTATTTCAAAGTTCGTTGTAAAATCTGGAACGTTGCAGCAGGTAACGGTGGCGTAAAAGATGGTAACGATGTTCTTCTTTGGGATAACGTAAAAGCTGGCACCACAACTGCTCAGTACATCTATGTTCCTGTAAAAATTGCTTGGGAAGTAGGTAAGAAATATATCTATACTATCAAGTTTACATCAGATGGTCATGGTGGTTACACTGAAGAAGGAAATGATGTTCTTATTCCAATTACATTCTCTGTAACAGTTGACGACTTTGCAAAAGGCGCAGACCAAACAGGTGATGTTGACGGTGGTATCGCTCCAGTAGTTCCAGCACCATAAAATCTATCAATAGTTTAAACTAAAACTCACAGCCGGGCGCACTTAGTTGCTGCGCCCGGTAACAAAGGAAAATGCGGAGGCATTGAAAAGGAAGGGCAAAAAAATATTCGGGGCAGTGATGCCACGGATATATGGTAAACCAAAACATGACGACATGTTGTAAGGACTGAGAAAGCACCTTTGTGGTACACCTAACCCACTGAATATTAAGGTTAATAAATTGTAATTAAAAAGCCTTTTTAATGCTAATCCCAATACCGCCCCGCACTGGTTTGTGTGGGGCTTTTCTATCCTAATCTTGTTGTGGCGAGAGAGAGGACAGAGATTTTGGCAGACGGGACGGCATCTGCAATGGCTTCGCAGCAGTGGATGATAGTGGAGCCGGTGGTGATAACGTCGTCTATTACGAGGATGTGTTTATTCATAAGGCCGTCGGCATTTTTGACGGCATAAATGCCCTCGGCATTCAGCCACCTGCCGTAAGAGCCCTTGCGAGTCTGAGTGGCATGAGAGCGAGTGGCTATGAGATTATCGCCGATTTCTATGCCGGTCACTTCCGCAATGCCCTCAGCAATTATTCGGCTCTGGTTATAGCCTCGGCGAATTTCCTTCCACCAGTGCATCGGCACAGGCAGCATCAAATTTATCCCATTGAAGAAGGCGGAGGGAGAAATCTCTTTAGCCAGCATTTTCGCCAGTTCAATTCCAATCTGCCGCTGTCGGTTGTATTTCAGATTGTGTATTAGCTTAGAATACGGGTCTTCGCGGACATAGTAGTAAAGCGAGGCAACACGGCTGATAGGCGCATGGCATACGAGCCTAGATGCAAGCTCGTTGTTTGGATTTAGGTGGAAATTAGTGCGGCTCATCTTCAGGTTGCAATGTCTGCACAGCACCTTTTCACCTTCCACGAGGCTGCGACCGCAAACTCCGCATACCTGAGGAAAAAACATACTCACGATAGAGTCAAGCCATTGTCTTGCAGCTATTTGCATGATTACAGAGGTTTTCTTTCAAAAGCGTCGATAAAGCTTTCAGGCGTGGAGTTGTAGATTTGGATACCTCGAGCGTCGGCATATCTTCTGATTTGGTGATAAGCCCGGAAAGCGACGTAAAAGCTGTAGATAATCTGATGGAGCGAGTAAGAGGCATATTCATTGTTAACTCGAGTCACTTCCTTTTTTTCTTCCTTGTAAAAATGCGGCTGGACAGAAACCACCTCATTGTTGCTGTTCACCGATATTGTCTTTAGCCACGAATGGTCCGCGCCAACAATGTAAATTTCCTTATACCCTTTGAAAATCGCCACCATTATCGATGCTATAAGCACATTTCTCGGTCGCGGCATGGCGCGGCAAGCGTCAAATGCGGCATTTTGCAGCCATTGCCAGCCCTCAATCCCAACCATGTTAAACTTCTCAACCGAAATATTCTCAGGCAACGTAATATCATGAGAATTAGGGATGAAAAGCGTCATTTGCCAATCTGCTTTCGCGAGATTTTCGTAAAGGCGAGCCACAGCCTCATTGTCGCGATTTGCGAAGAAATGCGGGTCGGCGAGAACGTAATATTTAGGCTTGATTTCAAAAAATTCCGGAGCATTCGCGGCGAAATTTACGGCGAGAGAGTCATTAGACTTGAGAACGTCGATATTTTCAGCTATAGTCTGCCTTAATGACGGACCGTTTCCCATGATAATCAGGCGATTATGCCCATCAACCTTAGAGATGTGAGAGCGGCGAGACAGAAGCATAATTTTGCCAATAGCGACAATGCTGTCCACGAAATTTTGGAGAGGAGAGATAGTGGGGTCAGAGAGAGTTTTCATCGTAAACGTGGTTTAAAAGGTATTCTGTCACCGAAACCGGCTGGTAATCAAGCTTAGATAGGAGAATGGCGGGAGAAAACGTGAGTTTGCGGTGTTTGAAATCATACATTTTACCGCTCCAACCGCCAATACCCAGCAGATTTCCGAAGAAACGCAGGAAACGAGCTTTTTTGTCACTGACAGAGAAGATTTTGCGGTCGTCAAGCCTGTGTGCAAGCGCTTCGGCAATGTCTTTTACGCTGTGGTTTACACCATCGGTGAAAATAAAAGTACCGGTCACATCCTTTAGTGCGCACAGTGCAGCAACCTCAGCCACACTCGTAGCATGCACTGCGCTGCATCGTCCATCAGCACCGTCGATGTGCATATAAGTTCCGCGATATATCTGGCGAACCATATCCATAGCCATATTAGTCATGCCAGTGCCGATTACGAGTTCCGGGAGGCGGATTATGGTGTGAGGCACATTTCGGAAAAACGTCTCAAAACGTATTTCCATGCCATACATCTCGCAGTCGATTAGGGGAGTCTCCTCATTGAAATTCTCGCCCTCCGTCACATCGTAAAAACTTGTGTTTGAGAAGCCAATTGCACGGACAACGCCCCTTAACGTATTGATATTCATTTTATTGACATCGCAAGCTACCACGAGGATGTTTCCGGAGAAGTCATCCGGGATTACGTCGTAAATCACACGCTTAGCTTCCACAATCCCGGCTTCCACAAAGTGGCGCTCAATGTATGGGGCGAGAAAATTATTTGAACCGATTATAAGGAGAGAGTCAAAACCAGCTGTATCCATATCAATTTATTTTCTTAAAAAAATCAGTGAAAAATACCTGCGAACTACGCCGAGGAGCGAAAACTTCATACCGTTTTCCCTTAGTCCTCGAGCCTTTTCACGAGGATTTGTGAGCAGGCGGTGTCGAAACGTAGTAGACATGCCACCGTCGGTCATTTCCACCATTTCCACCGGTATATATTTATAATTCAGTTTTTCTTTTCCGAGAATCCGGGCGATGTATTCAAAGTCTGCAGCAGTGACATAGTCTTCCTTATATAGCCCGTATTTTTCATACACTTCACGCCGCACGAAAAGGGTAGGGTGTGGCGGGGCGAAAAGTGTGAGAAGCCTGTCGCGATTAAAACCGTGAGCACTGTATCTGCGCACAACCTTTCCGGTCCCCGGCTTAACGAAATAAACATCGCCGAAAACCACGTCAATAGCCTCATCTTTCATCGCCAGTGCGACGAGAGTAAGAATATCCACTTCTGTGAAACGGTCGTTGCCGTGAAGAAGTCCAATAACGTCGCCGGTAGCAAGGTTAATGCCGTGATTTATGGCATTATACACGCCATTTGCAGGCAAAGTTACGGCACGGATAATGTCAGGATGTTCAGCGGCGGCATCCGCAATAATAATCTCAGAGCCATCAGTGCTGCCACCGTCTACAATGATGTATTCAATGTCTGCATAGTTTTGGCTAAGAACAGAGTCAATAGTAGCCTTAATATCCCGCACATTGTTTAGCGTAGCTGTAATGATAGAAATTTTCATAGTACTAAGATATTAAGCTGTAAATAGTTATGAGTCCAGCAGCCATAATGGCAGAGTAAACGGCAGCCCAAATGATAAACGATTTTCGCCGATAGTAGCCATTTGCTATGATATATGCAGCGCAAGGCACGAGCAAAGGAACTGCCACAAGAGAATATCGAGAAACGCTTCCCGCAAAAAGATAGACAGGTATGAGCCACAGCAGAAGCCCGGCTATTGTGAGTCGCTTAAGGGCAGTGTTCATCTTTCCTTTCAGGAAATCGCAACCCAAATAGTAAGCTATAATTCCGGCGACACAATACCAAGGATATGCGACATGGCTATACCACTGTGTGAGACCATATACCATATCACGCTCAAAATTCCATGGGAACGGCGTCACAAGCTGCACCACCGCGCATATTGGCATGAGCAATATGCGTTTCCACACCGGATATGAGAAATAATCACCGATAAGAGTCCAAAAAGCACCGCGCCCCGCCTCCTCACTGACGTAAGCGCTCTGAATATCCTCGCCTGAAATAATCTGACTGCCGTAGTCGCCATGGTATAAAAGGTAAAACGCATACCATAAAACGGCAATAAGCCCCAAAGCAGCATTTGTCTTAGTCTTAAATATCCCATGATTAACGAAAAGCAGAGCTATAAGCAAGTATGGCAGCCAATGACTGCGAATTAAGCCAAATAAAATGATGGAAAAAATGAGTATAAACCACGATTTCCGCTTATTGCCAAGCATAGCATAGCAAAACGCCACAAGAGCAAGTGTTATCAGGCTTTCTTTCAGCAGCAAAGTGGAATGATTTAGCAGATAACACACTGATGCGCAAAGTATGATGGCGATATTAGGGAGATTTCTGTTTTTTCCAGCCACTTCAGCTGCAAGACCGCCGCAAAAAATCAGGGTAAACATCATTGCCGCCTGGTTTATTACCAAAAGCGGAACGATACTAATGCCAGTGATTTTCCAAATGCCTATAATCAGATAGCAGTAGCCATATTGATACTCGTGGACATCAGACGCATTTCCGCCCATAAGCTCAAGAGAGTCGTAAAAATACCTATGGTGGTCAGTGTTAAAGAGATACGGCTCAGAAGTAGAGGCACCGGCAAGAGTAGTGTAGCCATATACATTTGCCACCACGCCCACAGCAGTCAGAGTCATAGCAGCGAGCAAAGAATACCATCCGACGGCAGATTTCCATTCCATCCGGCTATAAGCAAATTCCACGCACATCCATACGCCGCAAAACGCCGCAAGAGTGGAGAAAAAATCTGCACCCGGCATCAAAGCCAAAGCGACAGCCACGATAGTCATCGCAGCGAGTCGAGCGGAATTACGGGTGAGATTAAGAGATGGCAAGGCTGTAAGATGTTTAGGGTTAAGAGATTAGACTATACATTCTCCTCGACGATATAAGGGCTGTGCTCCGCATCATATCCCTCTTTAGTGAGAAGTTCGTAAATATCGAGGCAAGCCTTAGCGTCAAGAGAAGCGTAAGCGCACTGCGATTCAGTGAGCGTTTCGGCTTCCCAGTTAGTTAGCCTTTGCCCCTTGCTGATACGCTTTTCAAACAGGATTGCATAAATTTTCTGCAGAGAATTGTCAGCAATGTCGAATTTCTTTACAAAAGATTGCAAATCAACGTAAGAAGCAGGCTCAAATTCTGCAAGTTTATGCAGAGCGCGGAAATCGTCTTGAATAGAAAGTCCAACCTTGAGAACATTTTCATTTTCAAAAAAACGGCGAATTGACTCAGTGAGTCCAGTCTTGTTAATTCGGAAAAGGAAACACTCGTCGTGAGTTGCAATCTGTAGGAGACACACCTTGTGCATGCGTCCTTTCTTGAATGATGGTCTTGTTTCAGTATCAAACCCGACAACCGACTGAGTCAAGAGGTAATTGATAGCCTTATCAACATCACGGGGATAGTTGATGACAATCGTGTTGCCCTCATATTCTTCAACCGGCAGCTCGTTTATTCTATCTTTGCTAATGCTAATCATGACTGCAAAGTTACTAATTTCGCCCCGAATATTCAATAATTATTCAAAAAAAATATCGGTCATACATTTAGATATTAAAAAATATTAAATAATAATTAATTTTTGTTTCTATCAGATATTATTTTTATCTTTGCGGCAATTATTTCTAACATAACACTAACATACAAACATGAAGAAAAGACTGAAAGCCTTAGTGCCAATGGCTATCGTCACCGCCCTAACGACATTGGGCAGCGATTACTTGGTCACAAACCGAAATATTGCAGTGGGGGAAAACGTGCAATATGCCGGAAAAATGTTTAAGGGCGGCGAAAACGTATTGTCTTCGCTGCAGCAGATTCCTAACTATGCGTCAGACGGCGATAACTTCTATTTTGAACCCGGCACCTATACGGGAAATGTCACAATCGCAGCTTCAAAGGTAACACTATATGGAGCAAATCCGTATGGCGATATCCGAAGCAATACGAGAAACAACGCCGAGAGCGTCATAAAAGGAGCTATAACAGTAAACGGGAATGGCATCACAATAAATGGTTTTGCCTTTACCGAGGGAGGGTGCGTCACAAACAGCACTGCCACGGCTTCAGCTCCAATAGACGGCTTCAACTTTATATACAACAGAGTTTATGGCTCAACCGTAGCAAAAGAACGCTTCTCCGGCGTAGTGAGAATCGGTCAGGGATATACAGCGGCAAGTGCTAAAAATGCAGAAGTTCATCGCAGATACAACAACGTGAATGTCAGACATAATTCATTTGAAGGGAGCGCGAGCGCAGTGTCTAACTTCGTGGTAGTATGCGGCTCGTATGGCTCTACAAACATCAGCAACAATACATTTACCGACGGGGGCACAAGTATCTGCGTAGCCAATGCACAGAACACTATCAACATCAAGAACAACAAGTTTAAGAACGTAGGCAGTTTTGACCGTACTATAAACGGCACGACAGGAGAGTTCTGCATCTTCCTTGAATATCTCGCCTACTCAAACTCAACAAACGTAAACATATATAGCAACGAGTTTGACGGCTGCAACGGACAATCTTCCATGTATTGCCCTATACGTTTCTTCCAAGGGGACAGCAGCAATGAAGTCATGACACCTAATAACTGCACCGTTAAGGTTAATTACAACGTATTCCTAAACAAGACAAATCCTTCAGGGAAGACCGGCTCAAGCACATCATACAACTATATCCTGTACGGAAACGATACATACAACACCCCTGCCAAGGTTGATACTCGCTTTAACAGATATTCCAACTCAGAATATTGCATGGGAATGGTTGTTCAGCCAAAGGGAGATTCCGCATCGCGCTATTTCGCAAGCTCAACAGAGCTGTTTGACTTCGCTTCAAGCAAGGGAACAACCCTTGACTATTATACAAACGCAGCGGGCGGCGAGATGAAAGACTTCAACATCACAGCTTCAACTCGCGTGGCGCAAAGCTTTGACATCGACGATACAACAGGCGATATATACTTCGTACAAATCTGTCCTAACTCACAGTCAGGTCTTAATCTCGCTTCAACAGAGCCGCTATGTGTCACCCGCGTTTACAAAAACTCATCAGGAGGCATCAGCCAGCAAAGGATGTATCTCGACCATGCAGGTCACGGCTCAAACATGGCAGTGTGCAAATACAACGGAACGCTTTACATCATCACCGGCGGTAAAGCCCTTGATGCTAACACCACACCGTCTTACGACGGAATCAAGACACAGGCGTGCAGCTTCGTGCCCTTCGTTGCAGGCGCAGTTGCAGACTGCAGCAAAGATAGCTTTACATACAATGGCAAAACGTATACAATTCACTATTTCAAGAATAAGTTTAACCGTAACTACCAGTATCCTACCGTAGACCGCGACAACAGACTCTACTGCGAGCGCTCAACCTCCGGTGACGTTTACTATGCCGTGTACGACCTTGATGAAGTATTCACTAAATGGTCAGACGCAACTCCGCTAAACGTAGTGGCAATGAAAAAGCTTACCGGAAAGACTACATACGTAAACGATAACTCTGACATCGATGACTTGGACCAAGGCTTCCAGACATGGGACCACCAAGGGTTCACCATCAGCGGTGACTATATCTATCACTGCGAGGGTGTAGGGCGAAACAACTCTGCAGCAGCATCTAAAGGCGGTGTCAAAATCCCAACCATCTACCTCCAGGCATTCAACTGGCGCACCGGCGATATTCTTTACCGCAAACCGGTGATGAAAAGTGAAATCCTTAACCTCGATGACGGTGAGCCTGAAGGAGTAAAAGTGCACCGAGATTCAAAAGGACGTCCTCACATGCTCCTTGGAGTTGTGACAGGAGCATCCGGTAGCCGTCGCGCAAATATTTTCCGCTACAGCCTTGATGAGACTAACGGACTAAACAGCACAATAAAGAGGTCTGTGACTACAGCCTCAACATCTTCACTGAGTTTTTATTCAGCAGACGGCAGCGACCAGACCGCTACATTCACTATCGACAGAACTTACTTTAATGGCGGTGCATATCTATGCCGTGGTGGTGCAGATGCAGAGCTCTTCACAGTAACATGCGATGCAACAAACTGGCTCACTGCTAAGAATACAGTAACAGTTACTTACAAGCCCGGAATTAACAAGGGAACACACTCCGCCAAAATTCGCATCTCCTCTGCATACGCAGATGATGTCATAGTCTCTCTCACCGGCAAAAACGACAACCCTTCAGGTGTTGAACCATTAGAGTCTGATGATG
>JBJECS010000245.1:0-8518 GCA_051871335.1 Muribaculaceae bacterium
TTGATTTTTCTTATACACCGGGCGTAAAAATTTATCTTTTTTATGTACCTTTGTAGACAAATGAAAATATCATGAAACGGATAAAGATAATATTATTTACGATTTTGATAGCTGCGTGCTGTTCATTCTATGCAGAAGGAAAGACAAGGAAGGAAAAGTTGCGCGACTTTACGGTGACTGCGACTGATACGGTTAACTGCAATGGAGAAGAGGGCATAAACTTCCATGTAGACGTTAAATATGTACAACCATATATGTCCTTGTGGGTCATCGTTGATATTTGCCGTATGGACATGCAGAGAATATATGTTGATGACTATCCCCTTCGAACTTGGAACGACACTATCACCCTTGTGAACACTCAGAGCATAAGCGTAGACTGCTTTATTTCATACGAGACGCTGGCTCAAGGTGGTATCTCTCGCAATTCTCCGTTCAAGTATTTTGTTTCTCTCCAGAATCGAGACACGGGCGAACAGATAAAGGCTACTTGCCACTTCGACTGGCGATAGAATTGAATTTTTCCCAAAAAGAACGTAGGATTATTAAAATTTAATCACTACATTTGCAATGTCATTTAGCAACGAATAGTAAACCAATTTTTTAACTAATAATTTTTGCGATTTATGAAAAAATTCATTACCATCATGGCAATCTTGCTTGGATTAGCAGGATTAATGTATTTTATTCCTATCATTAGAGAGTATCAGGCCTTTAAGGAAGTTAATAGCGAACAGACTATTACTGCTGCAGACGATTTCCTTTATAAATACCCTTACAGTGAATATTGTGATTCTGCGCGATATTTGAAAGTCAAATTTAGTATTGCTGAAAATAACGACAATTATGTGATAGTAGACTATATCAACGACTATCTCTATTATTTTCCGCAGGGAAAGCATGCTATGGAGCTTAGCTTTACAAAAGTTACATTAGATGATTCTTGGAGCAATGTGGTAGATTTCAGGGATAAGTTTCCACAATGTGAATATTCCGACAGAATAGAGGATATCTACAATAATAAGTGGGAAACTGAAATACAGAAGTTTGAAGATAATGTTGATGGTGTAGAGGAAACCAAAGGCATTAAATATATGCGCGAACTGCTCCACTATCTGAAAGATAACAAAACAAACATAGTCGTGATGAATGTCTCACACAATGTTTCTCTCAAGGATTATGAAGAGTATCCGGAATATGTCAGATTGATTTATGATAGCGAGCCTGTAGATTTTACCACAGACAAAAAAGTATCTGAACTGATGGTGTCTCTAAAAAATAATTTTGGTGATGAAGATATTAAGTCAATCGACCATACCATTTTGAATTCTTTCCAGAATGGCTTTGACTGTGTATTTTCCATCGGCACTGTGCAAGTGAAAAACGCTGAATTTATCAATGATGCCGACAAATACCCTATGCTGAATGTAAACTACACAATAGAAAATCAAACAATGGAAGGTCTTACTGATTTACCACATATTTGGACTTACAGAACCAGTTTTAATGGCTCTGCATATATCACACAAAACGTCCTTCTCGGTATCAGTATGAGTCTGAATTCTGTGTTCTACATCCCTAACAGCGACACCACATACAAATATACTGAAAATGCCGAGCCGGAAGACAATATCGACAAAATTGATGATATACAAGACGGATATAAAAAGATGACACGACTCTGTGCCGCTCAATTCAGCATTAAGCTCGCAAAATCTATGGGATTATACGGCAATGAGTAGACTCACCTTCTCCAAAAGCCTATGCTTATTAGCACTGTGATTGTAAACAGCTCAAGACGTCCGATAAGCATTATGAAGGCGAGTATCCACTTGGATACATTCGGGATAATGGCATATGTCTGATTGGTGACTACGTCGCCTCCAAGTCCCGCATTGCTAATGCAGGAAAATGATGTGATAAACGCATCTGATAGAGGTGTCCCAAACAGCGACATAAGAAATGTTCCCAATAGGAATATCACAAAATACAACAGTATAAATGCCATTGTCTTGTTTACCAGCTCCGGCGATACTGGCTTGCCACAATAGGTGACTGGCACGATGGAATTGGGGTGAAGTATGCGGTATATCTCATTCTTGATATTCTTGAACATATATAAAATTCTGTCAAGCTTAATTCCTCCGGTGGTTGACCCTGCACTTGACCCCACAAGCATCAACAACAGGAATATCATCACTATCGGAGCACCCCAATTATTATATCCCTCCACTATATACCCCGTGGTGGAAGTTGACGAGATTACCTGGAAAAGCGGGTCTATAACGCCATTTTCAAAGTTCGTGGACTTCCCTTGCAGAAACAGGATAACACCTACCAATACTGCAAAAAACAATACGTATTTCACATAAAAGCGAAACGTCTCATTTTTCCATACGTTTTTGAAGTCGCCCACGCTGAGGCGATATAGTAGAATGAAGTTAATACCTCCTATAAACATAAATGTGGCAAGTATTATCTTCACATATACCGAGTGCCACTCATCTATATAGCCCGTTGTTGTGGAAAAACCTCCCGTTGAGAGCGTTCCCATCGCATGGCAGATACTGTCAAAAATAGTCATAGGGCTGAAACACAGCAATATAGCCATCAGCATCGTAAGACCGGCATAGCAGCCCCATAGCCGCTTTGCCGTCTGGCTGATGCGTGGGCGGATTTTATCGTGAGTAATTCCCGTTACTTCTGCGTTAAACATCTGCATCCCGCCTGATGAGTTAAGCATTGGGATTACCGCAAGAGTAAACAGTATTATTCCCATACCTCCAAGCCACTGCATAAGGCAGCGATAGAAAAACATCGTGTGACTTAGACCTGTAAGGTCATACAGCGTTGTTGCGCCGGTCGTCGTAAACGCTGACATCGCCTCAAAAAAGGCATCATGGATATTCATTTGCGTAGACCCGAGCATTAGCGGTATCAAACCGAAAAAAGAGAAGAATATCCACACAAATGCCGTCAGCATAAATCCCTCCCGCTTCCCCATGTCGCTGGAGCCGCCGGGTAGAAATACGTTCATCAGCATTCCCGATACAAAGGTCGCACCGCCGCCTATGAGGAATGGCACTATCTCCTCCCCTTCATCATATATCCACGAGATGAGGATAGGTATTAGCATAAACACGCCCTCAAACATCAGAAGGAGACCTATCACCTTCAATATCATGAAAACGTTTATATGTGGGCGCCGACGAATTTTATCCATATCTTTTTACCATTTAAATGTATAATTCTCGGTCTTAGAATTGCCGCAGGCGTCTGTTACTGTGATTTTCAGCCGGTGGTTTATCCCTTTTTTCACGCGCGTCGTATTCAGCTTAAAGGTGATTTTACCTGTCTTGCCGTCAAGTTCAAAAAGCACGAATTTTCCGTCTATTTCGCCGCGGTATGTCTCTATTCCGCTCAGGTTGTCTGATATTCTTAGCGTCACCTCCCCTCTTACGCCCCATTTTGCCTTTTGCAATGGTGCGATAGATGGTGATGTAATGTCTTTTGTGACAGCGTATTTGCCGAAACGGTTTACCTTTGCCGTCATTTTTCCGTCTTCATATTTAGCATATACCGCCGCCGGATATTTCCCTCCAAGCCTTATGAGGCAATACTTGCTCTTGTCCGGCAATGTGTCGTTTTTGACGTCTATTTTCATCTCAAAAGAAGACGCAAGCGGCACATGCACATCGCCTACCGTATATACATCAGAGTAATATGCCGTGCTCGATGCCTTGTTCACCACAAAGTCCATATCATCATACAGCACCCCTTTTGGCATATCTACGCGTATTCCGCCTATATTATATGTATGGCTGCCATTATAGTCAAATTTCAGTCCTTTTTGCTCTCTCGGCTTTATCTCCTGTCGCTTGCCGGTGATTGTAAAGCTGCATTTTGCAGTATTGCCGAATGCATCGCACAGGGTATACACACACTTATAGTCGCGCTCCTCATTTATGCAGACTATCCCCTGATTTTCTGCATTTACCATACTCCCAAGCGGAGATGTTGGCGGTACGTATGTCCACATATACCACCTGCCGCGGCTCTGTACCGTCGCAAAGTTTGCGAGTGTGTTTACGCCGCGTGTATTGTCAAAGCTATATCGGTCAATGGTATGCGAATACACTTCTTTTCCATCAACCGTCAGCGTAAGATATTTCACGCCATAGATATTTGTTGTGCCGGTCATGCGGTCATATGCGTTTATCGCCGGCGACACATTGCCCCATGCCGTAAAGCCCTTTGTAAATTCTCCCGGCGCAAGGAATGTCGGCTCGTTTCCGCCATTTACCGCCCCACCCTCAAGTGGATATAGTGCCAGTCCGCGCACTTCCGGCTTTGCCGTATCTTTAAACAGGCTCTTGTAATATTCTATTCCGTCAAGGGGGTCATTGGTCTCAAGGTCTCTTACATCCATATGCAGGTGTGGTCCGGTTGAACTTCCCGCATTGCCACTTAAAGCTATTATCTCGCCGCGCTTGACAGGAATTTCACCTTCTTCAAACGTCATGTCTATGGAAAATGACTCTTGCTTATACTGCTCCGCTCTTACTATCTTGTCTATCTTCGTTGAAAACGCACTCAGGTGACCATATACGGTGATAAGTCCGCAGCCGGGATGTGTCACATACACAGCTCGCCCAAAGCCCCACGGAGAGACGAGAACGCGGCTGACATAGCCATCTGCGGCACAGTAAATGTTATATCCCGTCTTGCCCTGCGTCTTAAAGTCAAGACCGGAGTGAAAATGGTTTGTGCGCAACTCTCCGAAATTTCCCGCAAGTACTGCCGGTATTTTCAGCGGGGGGTATAAATCCGGCTTTCCCTCAGCGTAAGCCGTTAAGATTGCACACAGAAAATATAATAATAACGTCTTTTTCATTTTTTACCTCAGGTATGAACTATTTTTAGCAGATATGAGTCATACTCTCCATCTGCCATAACTTGACCGCAAAGATAGCAATTTTTAACGAAACTGCGACTATTCAAGTCCTTCAAATTCGCGTATCGCCTGTGCCCAGACAGGGTCTATTGGCGCACCCTTTGCCGTTTTCGCGTCAAAGCCCGCCATAACACAAGTGGCGTCGCATTTCACATCGCCCGTTTCTTTATTTACTATCCGCTGATGGAGGCGTATGCTTCGTTCTGAAATGCGTGTCGTCGCAGTCAGGCATACAAGATTTTCGTCAAGGTAGGATGGTGAATAAAAATTGCAATTTATATTCACTATCACCACCGGCACGTTATGCCAGTCCACGCGGTCTTGTATCGCTTCACGAAAATACGTCGCCTTACCTAAATCCATAAATTGAAGGTAAATAGCATTATTTAGATGACCCACCATGTCTATATCATTAAAACGTATCTGTAGCTCTTGCAAGTGATAAAACGGATGCTCTGCTACAGGCACTTTAGGATTGCTGCAAGGTGGTAATTCTATAGGCTGTTTCATTATTTTCAATGCAAAATTATTTCTTTTAGCACGTCTTTGCCCACAAGCTCATTTAGCCTGCGAACTATGGTCTCGCGGTGGAATGACAATTCATTTTTGAGCGACGCTGATGAGATATACACATGAAGCGTTTCTCCGTCTACATATCTGCGCGTTGTATAGCGGTTTACGCCCGGACCTACCACGTCTATCCACAAATACGCTGCTCGCTGGCGGTCGAAATTGTCATTATCATCACATTGGTGGAACGCCTGCTCAAGTATGTCTTTTAGTAATGTAGGTTCTACGCGTTTCATTGTGTAATCAGTTCAAATTTTCCGTCCTCTACCTTCCATAGCCTATAGTCACTGTCTATTTGGCGCATTATTGTGTCAAGGTGAGAGCGGTTCGTGTCTGTTATGAATATTTGACCAAACTTGTCTCCGCCCACGAGGTCTATTATTCGTTCCACTCGAGTCGAGTCCAGCTTGTCAAAGATATCATCAAGTAGAAGCAATGGCGTTAGGGAGGTCGCCTTTCTCAGAAAGTCATATTGAGCAAGACGCATGGAGATGACATACGTCTTGCACTGTCCTTGTGATGCAATTCGCTTTGCAGGCATACCGTTTAGCTGCATATCTATATCGTCGCGGTGAACTCCCACCGTGGTGTGACATACCGCCTCATCCCTTCGACGGCACTCCTCAAATTGCACTGTAAGTGGCTTGTTTTCATGCGACACCGTTGTTGTATATTGTAGCGACACCGTTTCACATGAGTCTGTGATTGCCGCATAATAATCGTTGAATAACGGCGAAAACTCTTCTACAAATTTGCGTCTTGCGTCTGCGATATAGTTTGCCGCCATCTCCATCTGTATCTCTATCGCCTCATATAGCGCAATATTTGTTTGGTGGTCGCGCAGCAGCCTGTTTCGTTGCTCAAGTAGCTGACCATATCGAATTAGGCTGTCAAGGTACACCTTGTCGCTCTGAGATATTATGCGGTCGATAAACATCCTCCGCTCCTCAGACGTGCCCGTGATTAACACTATATCTTGAGGTGCTACAAGCACAAGCGGAAACATGCCTATATGCTGGCTCAGACGCTGGTATTCCTTTCCCTTTCGCTTCAGCGATTTCTTTTTTCCCGATGTATATCCAAACTGTATATCCTCCTCGGCTCCTGCTCGTAGATATTCTGCGTGAAGCATCATAAACGTCTCGCCATTCTTCATCAGCTGGCGGTCACTCAGCCCGTTAAAGCTACGGCAGAAGCTCAGGTAATACACAGCATCCAGCAGATTACTCTTACCCATACCATTATTCCCTATCAGTCCGTTTATGTTTGGGCTGAAGGTAATATCCGCTGACTGGATATTCTTGAAATTATTTATTATGAGGTGTCTTAATATCATACTGCAAAGATACATAAAATCAGCGAGATTTTACACCGACAAGATAAAAAAACAAGGCCGGAGCTTATGTGCCTCCGCCTTCATGCCAATCTCAAGCTCACGCAGGGAATCAAAGTGTTTGAGGATGCCGGACAGCAATATAAAGAAAAATATTCCAATAGCTGAATATCTTATAAATAATAAAGTGGATGAAGATAGTCTTGACTTAACCTACTTCTTTGAAATTTCAATCTTCATCTTCTTCTGAATAATTAAATTCCACTTTGCTCTGTAGTATTATTTCATCTAAGACCTTAAGAAGAAGCCCTTTCTTTTCTACAGCCTGAAGGTAGTCCATCAAGGTGGGAATATTTATTATTTCTTCGATACAATCAAGATATTTTTTTACGATAGCCTTAACTGGATAGGTTTTCAGTGCATCAGATTCAATTCTTTTTCTAATTTCATCTATTGAATCTGTCGCTTTAATTACAAACGTAATGGGATACTTTTCAATCTTTTCTATATCTAAGAAGTATTTTTTAAAATAAAGTGTTTCCGTAACCTGAAAGAAACGTCCTAGCGGTTTCATCACAAAATCTATACCGCCATCATTTGCGTTAGTTCTACCTGTCTTATATAGTTTTAGGTTTTCTGCCTCTATATTTTCTAGTTCATAGCCCCAGTAAATATTCTGTTCTATGTAATAGAATTTTAAGATAGAATAGCTTACGATTTCAAATAGTCTAGCGTCAACATCAGGGGCAAGTAATCCAAGAATGAAATTCTTAATTCCCTCCTTATCTTTACTTCCTACCGTCTGCATCTGCTGACATTGGTTGATAAACCTCACAAAGGAATCCTGCTTTGTCTTAATATATTCATTTATTATAGCTATTACGGCTTCAGCTATATTATACCGTTTATTATTTATTTCAATCCACAGAAGATTATCATTTACCCAGTATCTATTTGTTTCCTGATTACGGATAATTGGTATAATATTAGCTGTAGGGAAGAATTTCTGAAATTCTGAATTAGTTCTGTTATTCAAGGAATGATTTTGCAGCTTTGCACCAAAGGGTAATTCTCGCTGTCTTTTGAATAGATGACTAAATATAGCTCCTTCATAGTCGGCATATTTTCCTTTTTTTGCTTTGTGATAGCCGTGATTTATATAATCTTCTACTACAACATAGATAGAATAAAGATTAGCAAAACTACCTCTAGCCTTGGAACCCTTATTAGCTGATTTTGTTTTTTCGTTAAGGTACTGAATAAGTAAGCTACATTCTAAAGCGGCTTCTGCATTTTTACCATATAAGGCATCTAGCACTTTTCTAATAGTGCTTGTAAAGCTATGTTCTGTAACCATACTTAAAAATTAGTGCCAAATATGCTAGGCTGTTCTACTATTTGTGCTTTTATCCCACTACGATTTTTCACTTTAGTAATTTTGCCTTCTTTAATTAGTTGTTCCCCATTAAATTCAGAAGCTAGTCCTAATCGTCTAAGACCTATCTTTATATATTCCTCCTGAATCTCTATGCTTATGCTTCTGCGGTGAAGTTTTTTTGCCGTAAAGCCAGTAGTAAAAGAGCCTGAAAAGGGGTCTAATACCACATCGCCTTCATTAGAACTAGCCTTAATGATACGTTCCAATAATGCTATAGGCTTTT
>JBJECS010000246.1:0-8501 GCA_051871335.1 Muribaculaceae bacterium
TGCGGATTTCGAGCTTAGCCACTTCCCGCTAAAGGTGATAAATCCATTCTTGCCACCCAAGACTGCAAAACTCACAGGAGAAATGAATGGACAGATGGACGTGACAGGTAGCGTGACCGAACCTAAATTTAACGGCTATCTCCGCTTTGACTCCACCGAGCTGTATGTGAATATGATAGGCACGAGCTTTAAGTTTGATAACAGAAATATCCCAATAGACAGCAACGTGGTATATTTCGACAAATTTGCGATAAAAGCGATAAACGAAAATCCGCTGACAATAGACGGAAACGTAGATATGCGCAATATCTTCAATCCGAAAATAGACCTTGCCATGATAGCAAATAATATGCAAGTGGTGAACTCCAACCGTGCATCAAAGGGGGCGGAAGTGTATGGCAAGGCGTTTGTAGACCTTAACACATACGTCAAAGGCGACCTTGAGCGACTTAATGTCAAAGCAGACCTCACACTCCTGCCACAGACAAATGTGACATACGTCATGACCGATGCGCAAAGCACGATAGAGGCTCGCCAGAAGTCTGATATGGTGAAGTTTGTAAACCTTAACGACACAACATCCACAGCCGAGCCGGAGGAGGAGCCTGTTATGGCTCTTGACCTTTCCGCATCGCTGACAGTATCAGACGGCTGCACAATAAACGCCGACCTCTCTGCAAATGGGAAAGACAAGGCGTCGCTGAAGTGCAATGGCGCAATGGCATATACACTATCCGCTCAGGGCGACGAGCGAATGACAGGGCGACTGAACATAACAGGCGGCTTTGCGCGTTACACACCGCCTCTGCTCTCCGAAAAATTATTCACAATAAGTGACGGTAACTACGTATTGTTTACCGGGGACATGATGAACCCGACAATTAAGTTCCATGCAGTGGACAAACTCAAGGCAAACGTCACACAGGAGGGGCAGAACTCACGCCTGATAGAATTTGAGATTTCACTGAATGTGACAGGCACACTTGAGCGCATGAACATCACTTTTGACCTCGCGACAAATGACGATATTACAATCCAAAATGAACTCCAGGCGATGAGTGCCGAGCAGCGTGCCACACAGGCGATGAACCTGCTATTGTATAATGTCTACACCGGACCGGGCACTAAAGCAAGCAGCAGCCTTGCGGCAAATCCGCTATACACATTCCTTGAGTCTCAGATAAATTCCTGGGCGGCAAACAACATAAAGGGCGTGGATATATCTTTTGGCATAGATACCTACAACAAAACGACCGACGGCAGTGAGCAGATGATGACAAACTATAGCTATAAAGTGTCAAAGACTCTGTTTAATGACAGATTTAAGATTGTTGTCGGTGGTAATTATTCTAATGATGCTGATTCAGATGCGGAAGTGGCGTCTGCGCTGCTAAATGACGTATCATTTGAGTACTCAATAAATCCTGAAGGCACAATGGTAATCCGCATATACCGACATACGGGATATGAAGATATACTTGAGGGCGAAATTACCCAGACCGGAGCGGGATTTGTGTATAAACGCAAAATCCTGAAGTTTACAGATATTTTCCGCCCACATAAAAAACGGAATAGCAATGCAAAATAAGATAAAATACATATTGTATGCACTGATTGCTGCGGTGATTTCCGGATGCTCCACGACTCGCCGCATAGAGGCAGATGAAATGCTATATACGGGCGTTAAAGACGTGAAATTTGCCGGAAGTGTGACGCCGGAGGCATGTGTGCAAGACGAGATAGAATTGGCTGTTGATGTGGCTCCAAATAAATATACTATTACTCCTTCGATGCGCATACCAATCGGGCTTTGGGTGTATAATAACTGGAACCCGGAGGCAGGTGGACTGAAAGGGTGGATGTATCGCAAATTAGTAGAAGAGCCTGTTCTTGTGTCTGATGTACGCCCTGAAGTGCGCACCAAGATGATAGACGAAATACTTGCTGATAACGGATATTTTAGAGGAAGTAGCTCATACTCTCTAAACCAGGGCAAGAACAAGAAGAAAGCGTCAATCACATACACCGTAAATGCCGGACCGGCATATACATTAGACAGCATCATCATGTTGCCTGACACATGCAGGCTATATCACCTTATAGACTCAGTAGCAGCGCGCGACTCATATCTCCACAAGGGTTCGCGATATTGCGTAGATTCACTTACAATAGTTCGCAACAGGATAACAAACGGGGTGCGCAACCGCGGCTACTACTATTTTCGCCCGGAATATATTGAATATCTTGCGGATAGCCTTCAAAACCGCGGAAATATCACGCTGAAGCTGTGTCTTTCTAAGTCTGTGCCACAACAGGCACTAAATGAGTATGTCACCGGGAATGTGACAATCCTGACTCGCCGATATGAGGGTGGTGGAACACCGGACACTATCCCTACAAGCCGCGGGACAATCATTCAGATGCAGCCATCAAAACTGCGACACGAAATAATCCCGGAATGTGTGTCATTCCGTAGCGGCAGGACTTTCTCCGTGCGCCAGATGGACCGCACTCACACCCGACTATCCCGACTGGGTATTTTCAATTCCATTTCAATGGATATTCATCCGGATACTACAGCTGCAAAACCTACACTCGACGTGCTTATTGACTGTACTTTTGACTCTCCGCTTGAGACGAGCATAGAAGTGGGAGCCGCCTATAAATCAAACAATTATCTCGGTCCAGGTGCGACATTCAGTGTGACAAACAAAAATCTTTTTGGCGGAGGTGAACAACTTACCGTAGGACTAAACGGAAGCTATGAATGGCAGACCGGTACGGGCAGTTCTTCGCTTCTTAACTCATATGAAATAGGGCTAAATACGTCTCTCGCTTTCCCACGACTCATAGCACCGAAATTTATACCTCGGCGAAACAGAAACCTGAACTGGACGCGTTTTGGACTCAGTGCAGACCTGCTAAATCGTCCACACTACTTTAAAATGGCACAGTTTGATGCATCTGTCAGCTATGATTGGTATCCTTCACGCTATAGTTCATCTACTTTTACGCCGATAAAATTCACTTATACAAAACTTATTAACACAACCGAGGCATTTGACTCGATTGTCGCCGAAAATCGAGCTATAGAGCAGAGCTTCCGCAGCCAGTATATCCCGCAGGTGATGTATTCTTATACATATAGCCGCGCGTTTGACTCGAAAAATTCAATAAACTTTAATGTGACGCTACAGGAAGCCGGAAACGTGTTTTGGGGAATTTATGAGCTTTGTGGCTCTAAAGGAGAGAAGCAACTGTTTGGCACGCCTTTTTCACAGTTTGTGAAGGGGTCGGTGCAGCTGGTGTATAATCGGCGACTTTTCGGCAATCATCACCTCGTGACTCGTGTTGCGACAGGCGCAGCACACGCATACGGAAATGCGTCGCAAGTGCCATATTCCGAGCAGTTTTATGTAGGTGGTGCAAGTTCTATCCGTGCGTTTACGGTGCGTAGCATAGGTCCGGGCAGTTACCATGTAGATGAAGAGACCGCGAATGGCTATTTCGACCAGACGGGAACTTTTAAGTTTGAATTTAATACGGAATATCGATTTCCGCTATATGGTCCGCTGGGAGGAGCGTTGTTTATAGATGCGGGTAATGTGTGGCTTATAAAGGAAGACCCGGACCGCCCCGGAGGTACGCTAAAAGCATCGCGCTTTTTCAAGGACCTTGCTCTCGGCACAGGTGTTGGACTACGCTTTGACATCGGCATGATTGTAGTGCGAGGCGACCTTGGCGTAGGTATTCACGCTCCTTATGATACGGGAAAGACAGGCTATTTCAACATGAAGTCTTTCGGAAAGGCATTGGCGTTTCATTTAGCTATTGGATATCCGTTTTAATACTTTTTTGTCAATATCATAATATACAATTTGGGCTGATTTTTGCAGAAGAAACGAACTAAATTTCTCACTCTGCAAAAATCAACCCAAAGTATAAACAAGCTTATTTTATCCTGCTTTTCTAAGCCGGGCTTTTTTCAAGACTTAGATATATCAGCCAATTAAAGATGGCTACCTGTATTTGTGATATAGACGGTTGTTGTTTTTACAATTTTTCCGGTCTGTTTATCTTTAAGAGCAAATGTTATTTTGAGTTCTCCTATAAGACCGCTTATCCCGGATGCCATTCCTCTTAAAAAAACATTTACTTCTGTATCGAAATAATAGATGGCTTTTTCTTTCTCAACCGCTTTCCAGTAGTATAAAACGAGGTCGGAGTTGATGCTGTTCTTTAACATAGAGCATTCTTGCTCTGATAAACCGCCACCATTTACGTCAACACATTCCATATAGTAGTCGCTGAATGTAATAACATCATCATCATCGCTACCGCAAGACGTAAATGACAATCCTAAAAACGCCACAATGAGTAGCGTAAGAAATTGATTAGTTATTCTTTTCATAAAAAGTATTAAGGGACTATAGAAACCATGCTAACCCTTATCACAATGGCTCTCTCTACGGCACACTGTAAAGACTATAAACATAAAAGCGTGAGTGCCATATCTTTGCCCATTCTTTCGGTTCGGAGGCTCTAGCATGCCCATCTATGAAAAGAACGGGCAACGCAGACCTCACGCATATATGACGCAATTGGTATGCGCAGACGCATACCGAATATACATCACCGTGAACATCTATCGTTGCCTTATTCTTAAACCATAGATTTGAAAACTGCTAGATTCTCGAACCGTTTAAGAATAAAGCGTCAGATAAACGCTTATTGATAAAAAAACACTCGGTTGACTTTACAACCTAATGCAAAGTTAGAGCTTTTATTTGATATAAACAAATTTTAATTATTTTTTTATTTATGTTTTTGGGCGGGAATGAATATTACGGCAGTATTAATTTTTGTTTTTATTAACAATTAGCGGCCTTTAGATTAAATATTGTTAATTGAGATAAAATTCTTGTTTGAAAATTATGTTATAAAACATATATTGATTACCTTTGCATCAGTTTTTCATGGTATTAGATTTAAGGTAAAAGATTATTCGTCGGGATGACGGGTAATTTTTTTTGACCATATTTTTGTGTGCATATGTAGTGAAAATATATAGGATTTAAGACCAAAAATGTCATAAATATGTGATTTTTAGCATATTATTTGGTAGTTTCGTAAAAAATCATTACCTTTGCAGCGTGAAATTAAAACATACTTACAATAGGTACTATTTAATGTCTAATTTTTAATAGATTAAAAAAATGAACGCAGAAATTATCGGTAACTGGGCAGGTGAAGTTTGGAATGCCCTCAACGAAGGTGGCGAACTCAGCCTCAAACAGCTTAAAAAAGCAACAAAACTGAAAGATAAAGAAGTTTTTGCAGCACTTGGCTGGCTTGCTCGCGAAGGTAAGGTTAACATCACAGTTAACGCTGAAGACGCAAAGGAGCTTAACATCGTTCTCGCCTAATTATTATTTTGAATAGGCATGCATATTTGATTAATGCCCTGCATTAACCGCTATATGTAATCTATATTGACGTTGCACCACTCAGATTTGTGCGGCGTTTTTTTATTTTATGAAATCATATCTTTTCAATCCGGAAAATGACCTTGCGCTGGCAGTAGGCGTTGCAAATTATACACCGCCTAAAAATGCCATGCTCCTCAGTCGCTGTGGTTCGCTCCTGCCATTGTGGTATGCGGAGAGGGGGAGCTATATTCTTGCAGATAGTGCAGATACACGGTGGATTGAAGAGGTAAAATCACTTTTTGGCATAGAAGCCACTGTGACTGCCACATTGCCGGCAGATTTGGAGTGTAGCCCGTGGGGCTGGTCGCCGTATGCTGCTGCAAAATTTGCGGCGGCAGGCGTGGGTGATTTGGTTTTGCCGGACGAAATACAGCTGCAGCGATTGAGGCAGCTTAGCCATCGCCGCACTACTATAGATATAGTCACAAGACTTAAGGCTCGACTGCCTTTCGACGTGCTAAAAGAGCCTGTAGAGGCAAAGACAATAGATGATGTAAGCCGTTGTATTGAAAGGTTAGGTACGGTTTATTTTAAGTCTCCATGGTCCAGCACAGGGCGAGGTGTGGCATCGTCGTCTGCCATGGCGGCAGATGAGGTTTTGCGGCGCTGTATGGGTATAATTTCCCGTCAGGGCAGTGTGATGATTGAGCCGGAAGTGGATAAAAAGGAAGACTTTGCCATGCTGTTTTATGCAGAACGGGGCAAAATTGTTCCTGTAGGTTTTTCGCTATTCAAAAACGAAGGAAATTCCTATAGTGATAATCTATTATTACCTGATAAAGAGATACTTGCGTATCTTGGCAAATATGTGGATGAAGAGTGCATTTTAGGACTGAATAAGCATCTGCGCGAAGTTCTTGCAGAAGTTATAGGTGATGCGTATAATGGCTTTTTCGGCGTTGATATGATGATTTTTTCTGATGATAACGGTTATCACATCGACGTGTGTACGGAACTAAATCTCCGCATGACAATGGGAGTGGTTGCTTGGCTGTTTCGCAGAGACTATCTTGCAGATGGCGTTTCTGCCCGCTTTTCAGTGAAATACGGTGATGCCTGCGAATTGCAGACACCACCGCAAATTGTTTCCGGTAGGTTGGTTTCCGGCACACTAAACCTTGTGCCGCCGGGTCAGCCATTCTCAATCATGGTAAGTGTGGAGTGATTTTTTAGCTATTTGGATATTCTTCTCTAAAATAGCTCTGGTTTCTATAAATTCCTCACATTAAAACCTTTGCAACGCAGCTTTCGCCCCATGTTTTACGATATAGAGCCGTCCTTTCTGTGGTTCTGGTACTATGCGTCCGGTAAGGTCGTAATATTGCGTTGATTCGTCGTTTTCTGAGAGAATTGCATCAATTGAGGCATCGTTAGAATAAGACCAGCGTTTTGAGGATAAGTCAACGGTAATGTCATATTGTCCGGTCTGTTCACTGTCTATCCAGAAGTTCCATTTGTCTGATGCGGAGGAGATTAATGTCTTGTCATTAGGGTCTGTGCCATACCACGTCCCGGTTTCTTTATCATAAATCACAAAGTTTTGCCAAGCCTCTGTTATGTCAATCCTTGCGGAATAAATTCCCGAAGTCCCGGATATAGGAAGCAGGGTTGAGAGCAGGGTGGTGTAGTCAGTGCTGTAAATGCCGAGCGATGACGGATATCCCTGTCCGACCTCCATTTTTCCGCTGAATGCGTCAAGAGCTATTGTCGGGCGACCGTCTGTGGTAAACGCCCCTTTGCTATATGCGTTCCACCCTAAACTTTCGTAATAATTGGGCTTCCATACGCCATCTGTCTCCGGTTCCCAATAGAAAATCCCGGCGCAACCATTAATGGCTGTCATTCGGTGGAAAAGGTCTATCATAACCTCTTGTGCAAGTGCCGATTCCGTTACCTCAAACCCGGTCTCGCATATCATCACCGGTAAGCCGTAATCTTCGATTGCTTTTTTTACATATTTTTCGGCGTTTACATTGCTGCAAGTTGCAGACTCCTCGCTGCTATTCCATTCTTCTGCCGTGGGATAGTGAGAAAAACCTATCATATCAGCCATGCCCCCCTCGGCAATGAAATCCGGGAAAAACCATTGAGCATTTTCAGTACCGGCAAGGTGGATTATCACCTTCGCTTCAGGAAATATGGCTTTAACTGCGTCATAGCCGGCATTGCTCATATAAACATATTTCGTAAATCTATGTGCACTGTTTTTATCCCAGTCAATTTCACCGTATGGAAACGCAATACCGCTGTTTGTCTCATTTCCCACCTGCACCCATTTAGGTGTTATTCCCGCGTCTTTCAGTGCCTGCAGCACGTCTGTAGTGTGGCTTACAAGAGCATCCTTCGCTTCTTCGTCAGTCAGTGCGTCCCATGCTTTAGGTGCAGTCTGTGAGCCCGGGTCTGCGAAAAAGTCGCTGTAATGAAAATCTACCATAATGTCAAGTCCCATGGCTTTTGCGCGCTGTGCTTTCGCCACCACGTCGGTTTTGTCGCACCATTTGCCATAGCCAAAACGCTCAGGGTCCACGAATACGCGTAGGCGTACAGCGTTCATACCTAATTGCTTCATAATCGCAAACAGGTCTGTCTCAGTGCCGTCTGTTGCATGGAACTTTTTTCCTTCAGCTTCCATTTCGGTTACCCAACTGATATCCGCGCCGCGTGAAAACTCTTGCGCATAAGATATGATGCTTGCTGCAAGCATCATCAACGATATAAATACATTCTTCTTCATTTTTCAATATTTTTTCTGACGCAAAGTTAATGTATTTTATTAAAAAACTAATAACTTTACACCCAAATTTAACCAAATCATGAACCAACAAAAACTCATCTTCAAATATCTCCCTTCAGACTATGAGGATTGTTTCACTCGCAGTGTCCGGGAAAAGCTATTCTTGCACATGTATGTTAAAAAAACAAAAATCGCCGACATTTCTGCCAGCGACCTTTGTTTCGTGATCCGAGTGCGGTCACAAAATTTTTCATAGTCAGTTGTGCCACAGATAGTTA
>JBJECS010000247.1:0-8406 GCA_051871335.1 Muribaculaceae bacterium
AAATATTTATAATTATGGATAATTTCAATGACATTATAAATGGAAACAAACTGACTTTGGTGGATTTTTTTGCCACATGGTGTGGACCATGTCAGATGCAGATTCCTGTTTTGTCTGAATTAAAGAAGGCAATAGGGGATAATGCTATAATCTTAAAAATTGATGTGGATAAGAATGAAGAACTCGCCATGCTATACCGAGTGATGAGCGTACCTACTTTGATACTTTTCAAATCAGGTGAAGCTATCTGGCGGGAGTCTGGATATCACGACCTTGATACTCTAAAGAATTTGATTGAAAAATTCGGATAAAATATCTCGGCTGGTTAGAGGAATATTTCATAGACAATTTATGAGTATTAGAAATCTTTTACTCTGCTAAATCTCATCTTAGCTTTGTAAAGAGGAAAGTTTACTTCAAATATTTCAAGCATCTGTAAGGAGGCGAAGGTTTCATCTTTCATCAAGTCCATCTTAGAATTATACCATTCAAGGTCAAAATGATTGACGAAAATGGTCTTTAAAAGTCTTCCTTTCAGCATGCCAGTGTGCCAGCATTTTTTATATGTTTTTGCTCCGTCTATGTAAATGATATCGTAGTTGCCATCTCTTGCAGGAAGAATAGCAAGAGTATACTTTCCACCTGGGACTGCCAATTTTGGATTGTTTTCACGGTCAAGATAACGATAGACCCCAACTATGCTATCGTTTGAATACCTGACTACACGACGAATGTCTTCTATCGTGAGTCCTGTCTCAAGTTCTGGCGTGTTGTCTTTTATAATATTTGCCTTAAAGATTTTGATTATCGAACCTATGCCGGAACAAAATTGAAAAAGCCTAAGATTTTTTTTCCATGGCAACTTAGCTAAAGTAATTCTCTTATTTAAATAGATGTTCAAACCTGAGTGAAAATTGCCGGAGATTGACAATTGATTATTGCCTCTATAAAGGTCTGCGATATTTGCACAGTTAATTTCAGCTCTGTCGACAATAGAATCTTGATGAATGTCAATGATATTGACTTGCATAATTCTATCATCTTCAAATGATGCGTATTTTGCTTTATTCCATGTGAATGAAAGTTTATAGCCGTCAGTTACAGTGTTATCACAAAATATAATGTCAAATTGAGAACTATTATCAGGATTTTTGACGTGACAAAACAGTATATTAGCATCAATGACTTTAGGTGAATCAATTTTTATTGTCACAGTAGAATCTTTTGGAACAGATATGTTTTTCTCCTTATAGCTTGCGCTGTTTTGGGCAAAACATACTGTTGATACAACAGTAATGATGACGATTATGAAGTAGCGTAAACTCATTTCGATATTTTTGAAATTATATCCTTAACTGAATCAACAAACTCCATACGAGGCATGTCATATTTAAGCCAATTAATTTTAAAACCTCGCCTTTCCATTCCACGAAACCATGTCATTTGACGCTTGGCAAACTGATGTATGGCAATATTCAGTTCGTTAACCATTTGACAATAGCTCAAATGCCCGGTGACATATAGTGTCAAGTATTTGTATTCAAGTCCATAATAAATCAGGTCTTCAGGAGTGATTCCACTATCTAACAGACTTTTAACTTCATCTACCATGCCAGAGTCAAGTCTGGTTTTTAGTCGGGATGTAATTCTATCTCTTCGGCTTTCACGGTCTATATCAACGCCTATAATAACTGCATTATTAATTGGTTTAGGCTTTGCTGTAATAGCCTCTTTAGGGTGTTGTTCATAGTATGTTTGTATTTCAATGGCACGAATAGCGCGCTTACAACTGTCAACGTCTGTTGTATTGTGCAGAACTTTCATCTTAGAAAGAATCTCTTTTAGCTCTTCAAGGTTTTTGTCTTTAAGGTTCTCTCTAAGCTCATCGTTTTGTGGCACGGCTGGCAAAACGAGTCCATTCAGTACAGACTCAACATAAAGACCCGTTCCACCGCAAAGTATGGGAAGACGATTGTTGTTGATGATTTGATTGTATGCGATTTGATAATCCCTAAGATATCGGTAAAGATTGTATTTTTCCCCAGCTTCTGCAATATCTATCAAATGGTATGGTATATTGTCATATTCCTCAAGGTCTTTACCTGTACCAAGATTCATGCCACGATATACTTGCCGCGAATCTGCGCTAATTATTTCGCCATTTAATGATTTAGCCACATCAACAGCACGACGTGTTTTACCTGATGCAGTAGGACCGGTAATAACGAGTAGGGGAATATTAGTCATAATAATTATAAACAAAATCGAAAACCTTTCGATTTCCGACTAAATATACTTTATATAATTCTCTACTTCAATTTTCCTCCACTTTCAATTACAAAAGCAATAACAAGAGTCATTGAGGCTTATTGAGTTAGAGGAAAAATAATATAGAAGTAGAATATAAATAATTAAATCTTTTGTTATTTTGATTGTTCCTGCTCCTTAAGGATTTCAATAGCCATATCATATATTGTAGTATCATCAAGAACTACGATACCGCCGTCAGGACCCGGTTCGATGTGTACACCTAAGTTCTTACCGAACTCATAATTACTTCCGCCAAAATAGTTACGCACGGTCTGAACTGTGGTGTTGAGCTTGTCAGCAATACGATGTGTCGCACCATCAGGTAAACTGTCTTTGATGCGACGAAGTTCATTGAATGTGATTGTCTTACTCATAATAATTATAGTTTATAAAGTTAATACAACGTGTTTGTTTAATTTCGTGTGATAAAATTATACTTTAATTTTGAATTAAGCAAATATTTTTAATAAAAAAGAAACATGTTTTATAACATATTTTGAAATTTATGCTAAAAATCATCATTTAATTTGTTGTGTAATAAATGATTACAGCGAGATTTCTGAAAATCAGATTTTTTCAACAGATTTAGCAGAAATCCAAGCACGATGAGTATTGTCGACAACAACCTCATACCATAATGGATTTTCTGTGTCAGTAGATACACGAACTGAATCTACAATTTCAAGTCGGGTGCCTTCATGTAAGAAGTATGCTTGCTCGCTTTTATCCTTTGCAACTCTTGGAGAGGTGCTAAGTTGTACAGACTCTTCAATGATAATAGCACTGCTATTGGAGGATATTCTTTTTGCTGATTTAATTGAGTAAACAATGCAAAATATGGTGCTAATTATTAGGATTAGTCCCATAAAGAATGAAATTTTGCGGTATCTTACGGCATTAAGGAATATATATCCAACGACACACAAGATAAGAAGCAGAAACGAAATGAATGTAGCTATTGCCCAACCATCAGCAGTAAATAATGTGACAATATTCTCATCAACCTTTTCCGTAAGAGTTAAATTATCATCCTGCTTATCTACAATTTTTGTTTTAACGAAACCAAGATTTGTTATTGCATCCGCATTTGTTGGGTCGAGTTTGAGTGCGCGGCTATAATATAAAATTGCTTTGCCATTTTGTCCATTTCTGTAGTAGGCATTCCCGATATTATAGTATAGGTCTGAAGAAACTCCCTCTTCAGATGCTGCTTCTTCGTATAGCTTTATTGCTGCTGCATAGTCTTCATTCATATAGGCGGAATCTGCCTGTTCAACTTTATCAGTTGCAAACATAGCTACCGCAATATTGACAAAAAGGAATAATACAAATATCTTTGTCTTCATATCTTTACTTGGAATTTTCAATTTTACTTATTATATCAGAAGCTTGCTCAAAAGTACGTTCTACTGATTCGTCAGTCAATCCCGGTGTATAACGAGCCATTTCGCAATCGTCAATGATTGTGATAAGCTGATTAGTTACATCTTCCGAAATATTATTATTAGCGAGTTCTTGGGCAATGTTTTGTCTGGTGAGCAAAGAAGCCGGCATTGAAAGTTTGTCACTAAGATAGCCCCAAAGAGCTTTGAGGATTTCTTCATAAAAACCGTCAACGTTATGTTGTTTCATGAGTTTTTCTGCAGCATTTAGGCGCTTTTTAGCCACCTTATTTGCGTATGCTTTTTTCACTCCAATAGTATCTGAAGTAAACTTTATATGCTTAGAATAAGCAAATAGGATTATAATTAATGCAATAATGATAAAACCGTATGCAGACCAATAACCGATGCTGTAAACAAGCGGTTTATTATCTTTACTCAAGGTCTTATCTCCGAGTCTAATATGCAGAATGTCTGTATTTTTAACCTGAATATTTTGCTGCTCCGTAGCAGCTGTAGGTGCATTTGCTCCCTTTGCGACATTCAGATTATAAGACTGTGTAGCAATTGTTTCATAACTTTTTGTTTGAGGGTTAAAATACACAAATTCGTTCGCAGGAATAGTGAATTGACCAACAGACTGCGGGACGAATGTGTATTCTATGGAATTTGTGCCCTTTACATTGTTGCCTGCAATCGCAGCATTAATTTCTGTTTTAGGTGTATATTGTTCAAATTCTTCAGGGAACTCAATTTCCGGTTCTTTTATGTATTTTATGTTACCGGTACCGGAAATTTTGAGAGAAAGTGAAGCAGCCTCGTTTGTGCGAAGAGAAGATGAGCTGAGGTCTGAAGAAATAGTAAAATCTCCAACGGCTCCCGAAAAATTGTCGGGTTGCGGTTGCGGTAGGGGGAGAATATTTATTGAAAGATTTCCAGGCTTCACGTGAATTGTTTTCTGCACAGGGCGTTGAGTTGTGAAAAAGCCCATATTTACCCGTTCATATTGAATAACGGAAATGTCATATTGTCCAGAGTTAATTGTGAGTTTTCCTGTTTGCTGTGGAAAAATAATATATTTTTTCAACACGGCAGTTAGATAGTTCTTACCGTTATAGTGCTCCATCTCGTTAAGTGAAGCTACATCATTCATTTCATCAATAAGAAATCCGTCGAAAGACGGGGGAGTAGCCGACGTGATGCCTTCAATACTCTGATAGCGTGTATATAACTTCATTGTACACTCTATAGCTTCTTCTTTGTATGCCTGAGACTTATTTAGTATAACACGGATAAATACATCCTTGTCTGACACTTGCTTGTCCGGAGTTTGCGTAGAAACGTCATCCACATCAACATCACCGCTATTTACACTGCTTCCCATTCCACTACCATAATTGTCTGAAGGAAGAACTTTGAAAGTCACACTTTTTGAATGTAGCTGCCTACCATCGACAGTAATCGTGGCAGATGGGATAGTATAAGAGCCATCTTTTTCTGCGCGGTATGTATAAGTATAGTCTACTGTAACACTTGATGACTGGCGACCATTTATAAACTCATAACTTTGCATAGTAGACTGAGCAGGACCGTAAAGCTTTTTACAGCCTTCAATATCTGGTACTACCAATCCACTTCCTTGACCGTCCTTAAGCCTATATGTTACAGTAAAATTTTTTCCCGCAACCACGTTTCGTGGAGGAACAACACTGAAAGTCGCTTCTGCAAAAATATCAATGCAGAATGTAAGAAGTAGTAATAATATGTTTAGCCTTTTCATCATTTTATTCTTATAAATTACCATGGTTTTTCAGGATTTCGGCGTTGTGAGCCCTGTTCTCGCGCTTTCTGTGCCTCTACACGTCGACGAGTTTTAGCCTCCTCATTTTCCATAGCCTTTAATATTTTTTCTGCATTAGCATCACTCATTGAAGGCTGCTGTTGTTGATTTTGTTGCTGTTCTTCTTTATTTTGCTGCTGTTGCTGCTTTTGTTCTTCTTTTTTCTGTTCTTGTTGCTTGTCTTTCTGTTCTTGTTGTTGATTTTTTTGTTCCTGATTCTGCTGATTTTTCTGTTGCTCTTGCAATTTCAACTGAGCTATACGCAAGTTCTCGCGCGTTCGGTCATTATCTGGATTAATTCTCAATGCTTTTTTATAAAACGAGATACTCTCAGCATACTGCTGTTGATCAAATGCCAAATTGCCTAAGTCGTGGTAACACTTCTCTTTAATGCTTTGGTTCTGATCTGTTGTTGTAAGGTTCTGTAGGATAGTTTTCGCATCCTCAACTGGATTTTTCCCTTCATTAGGATTTGCGTTTCCGCTCTGCTTGAGAAGAGATGAAGCAAGATTAAATTGTGCATATTCATTATTTGGGTCAATTTCAAGTGCTTTTCGATATTTCACTTCTGCATCGGCGAATTTTTCACTTCGATATAATTGATTACCCTCTTTAATGAAATTTCTCACATTCTTTTGGGCACTTGGTTTCTCAGAACCAACATAAACAGGAGTATTTACCTCTTGTTTCTCGTCATCCTCGCCCTGTGCCTGATTATTTATATCAAGAGATTGAGCAAGAGTAGCAAATGAAGCAAAGACTGATAATATGATGAATAATATTTTGTTCATTTCTTTGTAAAGAAGTTATAGTTGTTAAGCCAACGAATTGCGCGGTCTAATACAAATATGTCAGCAATAAGGAATATAAGTGCGAGCCATCCAAATACAGGGAATTGTTCTGCAGATGCCTTATATATAATATGCTGGATATCACCCTTTTCAAGGCGGTCAAGAGAATCTTCAAGTGTGCTAAGCGCTGAAGATTGTGCACCGTTTACGTATATGCCATTACCGGTTTTTGCTATGTTTGCCGCTACAGTTTCGTTTAGTTTAGTAGTGACAACATTGCCTTCTCGGTCTTTCATATATGTTCCTCGGTTGTCTAAAGGGATTGGGTTCCCTTTAGGTGAACCTACACCTATTACATTTATCTGAATTCCTTTGTTAGCTGCTTCTTTAGCCATTTCATCCGCATTGCCTTCATGGTCTTCTGCGTCAGTAATAAGAATAATGGCTTTAGACATAGTCTCATCTGATGTGAAACCATTTATGGCAAGTCCTATAGCATCTCCGATTGCAGTGCCTTGCGTTTGTATCATATTTGGTGATAGAGAGTTAAGATACATTTTAGCTGATATATAGTCTGTAGTTAGAGGCAACTGTGTGTATGCTTCTCCAGCAAACACTATAAGACCAACTTTATCGTTATTGAGCTTATCAACGAGCTTGTCGAGTATGTGTTTTGCTCTATCAAGTCTTGAAATTCCTCGTGGGTCATCGTTGCTGCTTGCGAGCATTGACCTTGACACGTCAAAAGCAATCATTACTTCAATACCTCGGCTATCTTCTACGTCTTCCTTTTCACCTGAGCGAGGACGCGCTATAGCAATGATAAGCGCAAGAATGGCAATCATTTGTAAAATGATTTTAATATATGGCTTATAAGGAGAACGCTCAGGCATTAAAGGTTCTAATACGACAGGTTGACCAAATTTCTTAATCTTGTGCTTTCGTGCAACTTGTGCCCAGTAAAAAAGCAAATATATTACCGGGAGTAGTATCAATAAATATAGTAGGTGTGGATAAGCGAAATTAAACATATCTTTTACATTATTTGTCTTATGGAATAGTACGTAACAATGTATGTCGTAGGACCAGTTCTGCTACGAAGGCGGCCAATGCCATAATTGCCCATATCATATAATTGTCTTCTGTATGAGAAAAGTTTCTGACATCCATAGCTGTTTTTTCAAGGCTATCAATTTTTTCAAAAACTTCTTTAAGTACATTGTTTCCAGTAGCGCGGAAATATTCACCTCCGGTTGTAGCTGCAATCTCTTTAAGGGTGGCTTCATCTATTACAACCTCTTGCGGGACGTATTCAATTCTGCCGAAATAATTTTGTTGTGGATAGAGAGCAGTGCCATTGGTTCCAATACCAATAGTATAAATCTTTATACCAAATTTGCGAGCTATTTCGGCGGCTGTTTTAGGAGCTACGTTACCGGTATTGTTTGAGCCGTCTGTGAGCAAAATGATAGTTTTTGATTTTGCCTTTCCACTCTTAATACGGTTTATTGATGTGACAATGCCATCACCAATAGCCGTAGCGTTGCCAAGCATTCCCATTTGGATATTTTGAATATAGTTTGTAAGAATGGCACGATCCATAGTCATTGGTACTCCTGTAAGGCTTTCTTCAGCGAAAATTACAAGTCCGATATTGTCGTTTTCACGTGTAGAAACAAAGCTATTTGCAACACTTTTCGCAGCTTCAAGTCGGTCTGGAGTGAAGTCACGTGCAAGCATACTCGGAGAGACATCGAGCGTGATTACAATATCGATACCCTCTGTTTTTGTAGTGTTCCAGCTATCATGAGTCTGTGGTCTTGCTATTACGATGATTACGCACGCTATTGTA
Organism: Muribaculaceae bacterium; assembly: GCA_051871335.1. GTDB lineage: Bacteria > Bacteroidota > Bacteroidia > Bacteroidales > Muribaculaceae > CAJUPY01. The sequence continues at coordinate 8,176 of JBJECS010000247.1, forward strand.
AATAATCTCAGTGCAAAAAGAAAGTGCAGTAGGTATTCCTTATATGATTTACCTAATTTAGCAAAGGGGAGGGTAGAAGATATCTCAATTGCAGGGTGTGCTTCTTTATACTTCAAAATATACCATACAATGATAGGTATAAGAAGAAGCAAAAGCCATAAATATCCAGGATGTGCAAATTGCATAATATCTATAATTTTAAGTTATCAGTATTATTTTCAACTTCTTCTA
>JBJECS010000248.1:0-1673 GCA_051871335.1 Muribaculaceae bacterium
GCGCATGACAGCATGCTCTCCGAGCCTGCCGGATGGCGGAAGCCACGCCTGATGGAGCGGACGTGACACGTCACGTCCCTACGATAAGGTGGTGGTAATCAGGGAGATAAGGACAGAGAGTAGTGAATAGAGAATAGATGGGGAGAAATGTAAACGAGTGTAAAATAATGGGTGATTTATGTTAAATATTGTAAAAGGTATTGACAAGGGGGTATGGGATGTTGTATCTTTGCAGTAGAAATTTGATAACAACAAAAAATAATTCAAATAACAACAAAAAAAACAAATAAATAAACAATAATAACAATTCAATAACAAATAAAATATTACGATTATGGAAATGAAATCTTTATCTTACAAGAATTTGAGAAACACGGGATTAGGAAAGGTGTTTAAGTGTGTGATGATGGTAATCTTGCTGTCGGTGGTGTCGTTTAGTGCGGCCGGGCAGAAGATGACAGTAGAGGGGATGACTGCGAAACCGTTTGATATATCGGCATCAAAGTATAAGCGGGTTGATTTGAATAATCAGCCATGCGCGCTTGTGAAGGTGCAGCTTGCCGCGCCCGGTGCTGCATTTGAGGGCAATGTGATAGGCGAAGTGGAGTATAAGGTGAGCGAATACTGGGTGTATATGTCTAAGGGGACAAGGAGATTAGCGGTTAAGTGCCCGAATTATCTGCCAGTTATGGTGGAGTTTGCAGACTATGGCATAAAAGGACTTGAGAGCGACACGACATACGAGCTTGTGATAGCTCTGCCGGATACCGGAGGAGCCAAAAAGACACAGGTTACATCGCAGTATGTGATGTTCAGGGTAGAGCCACAGAATGCGATGCTTGAGTTTGACGGAGGAGTTTTAGCGCTGAATGCCGGAACGGCAACCAAGCGCATGCCATTCGGGACATATTTCTACAAAGTTTCAGCGCCGCTGTATCATACTCAAGAGTCAAGCGTAGATGTGAATGACCCGGTGAACAAACATATAGTGAACGTAAGTCTGCTACCAGCATACGGATATATCACAATACCCGCTACAGGTGAGCTTTCCGGCGCAAAAGTGTATGTGAACAATGAATATAAGGGCGAAACGCCATATAATTCAGGGCCGATAGCATCCGGGACATATGATGTGAGCATAGTTAAAGAGATGTATACGCCTCTACAGGGCAAAGTGACTGTTACAGACAATCAGACAACGACATACAGCCCTGCGCTGAAAGCGGATTTCGCAGAAGTGAGCCTGACAACAGGAGCTGATTCAGAAATATGGATAAACGGAGAATATAAAGGCAAGGGTACATGGAAAGGTCGTCTTTCTACAGGGACATACTTGGTGGAAGGCAGAAAAGAATATCACAAGAGCGTAAGCAAGGAAGTGGCTATAGCCCCGGAAATGCAGGGAGAAACGAAGGCAATAGGAGCACCTACTCCAATATACGGGTCTTTGGACATAAATTCCTCTCCCGCAGACGCTGAAATCACACTTGACGGGAAGGTGATAGGGACGACGCCGATGTATATAGCGGACTATATAATAGGGACTCATGCCATTAAGATAACGAAAGCGGGATATAGCACTTATAATGAAAATATTACGCTGATGGAGGGCGAAACAAAGACGATAGAGCCAACACTATGAGACGGAAGAGCAATAGAAATTATCTGCGAGA
>JBJECS010000249.1:0-8319 GCA_051871335.1 Muribaculaceae bacterium
CCAGCTCGAGGCTCTCGGCATCCCTATTACGTAATCAGATTGCTGTATTATGGATAAAGAAAGGATGTACCAAATAACTTAATTTTGATACACCCTCATGATAGTGTTTTATCGAGTAAACCTGTCTGAAATATCGTCGGTGGAGATAATCTGAATTATTGGTAGTCCTGTGGGTGTAAATCCAGGTGAAGGGAGAGTGAGAAGTTCGGTCATTAAGTGCTTCATTTCTTGAACAGACATCGCTTTGCCGGAAGGTATTGCGGCAGCCTTTGCCATAGCAAGGGCGGTTTGCATTTTGATGTCTTCGTCTGTCACGTCACCTCCGTCTGACACGTTGTCTATCATCTTCAATAAAATTTCATTAGGACTTACACCGTCTAATACTGATGGATATCCATTTACAGTCCAGGAATTGTCCCCGAGAAAAGAAATGTCAAACCCAATTTCTTTAAGGTTTGGCTCTATACTTTCCATTATCACGTTTTGTGACGGAGACAGCGCAATTATTTCCGGGAAAATGACTTGTTGGGTAGAAAAACCACCGTGTTTTTGCGCTTCCATATACTTATTGTAGAGTATCAGAATATGTGCGCGGTGTTGGTCAATAATCATAAGTCCGGAGGCTGCAGGCGAGATGATATATTTATTTTTTAGTTGGAAAATGTTGTCTTCTGCAGTGTTGTCATCGGCTTCAACGTGCATTTGTGGTAGGCTGCCCGTATCTGCAGTGTCAATGGCTGCTGTATTTAATGAGGACGGTGTGGTTGCGTTGTTAAAATTGTCGTAAAGACTTTCCCAGTTTGCAGTAGCACGGCGCAATCCATTATTTATAGAACTCGGACGTGAAGTATAATTTGAATTGCCTCCATTATATTTTGGAGCGGAGTCAAAAGGATTGTATCCACCTGAAATCTCTTCTGTAACCTTTGCATTTGCATTAGGATTGAAAACTGGAATTTCAGGACTGTCATCCACATCAAAGTCTATTGATGGCACAGCGTTTGATTTTCCGAGTGCTTCTCTGACTGCCGCCATGAGGATTTGCCAGATGGCTTGCTCATTTTCAAACTTTATCTCGTTTTTTGTAGGGTGGATATTGACGTCAATAGTTGATGGGTCAACTGTAAAGTTGAGGAAATAGTTTGGCTGCACGTCATTTGCAATAAGCTTTTCGTAGCATGTCAATACCGCTTTTGCAAAGTAGGGGTGACGCATGTTTCTACCGTTTACAAAAAGATATTGCAATGCTCCACGACGTCTGGCATTAGCCGGAAGTCCAACAAAACCATTGATTTTTACTACAGGTGTTTCAACATCAATTGAAATGAGCTGCTTGTCGAGGCTTTTGCCGAACAGCGATGTTATTCGGTACTTTAATGAGCCCGGGAGAAGCTGGTGAACCATAGTGTCATTATGGATTAGCTCCAGTCCAATACCCGGATTTACAAGTGCAAGCCTCTCAAATTCTCTTACTATATTGCTAAGTTCTACAGAATCCTTTTTTAGGAATTTACGGCGTGCCGGAACGTTGAAAAAAAGGTTCTTTACCTTAAAGTTTGAACCCGGAATAGTGGCGTATGCCTCTTGGCTCTCAAGTTTTGAGCCTGAAATGCATATACGTGTTCCTATAGATTCACCTTTTCGCATAGTGACGAGCTCAACCTGAGCAACAGCGCATATAGAAGCCAGTGCCTCACCGCGGAAGCCCATTGTGTGGAGCGTAAAAAGGTCTGCAGCTTCAGTGATTTTAGACGTAGAGTGACGTTCAAAGGCAAGGCGTGCGTCAGTGGCAGACATTCCGCATCCATTGTCTATGACCTGAATGAGTGTGCGCCCGGCATCTTTAATTATAATCTGTATGTTTGTGCCACCTGCGTCAACTGCATTTTCCACCAGCTCCTTTATTACTGAAGCAGGGCGCTGTATTACTTCTCCTGCCGCAATTTGGTTTGCGACAGAGTCTGGTAGCAGTTTAATTACGTCGCTCATGATGTTTTAAAATTCGCTGGTGAAATGGAATTTTATTTTGGGGAAGTCTGTCTGCGCCATTTGCAAGACATAGCCGGAATCTGCGAGGAAAACATCTCTCCCGTCTCTGTCAACAGCCATAAACTGGTGTTTACGCTTCTTGAAGGCTTCAAGTGCCTGCGTGTCGTCGCTTTCTATCCAGCATGCTTTATATAGTGAAATAGGCTCCCAACGACATTGTGCACCATATTCGTGCAGCAGACGGTATTGTATGACTTCAAACTGGAGTTGTCCTACTGTTCCGATTATTTTACGTCCGTTAAACTGGTTGATAAACAGCTGTGCAACGCCTTCGTCCATAAGTTGTTGCACACCTTTGTCCAACTGCTTTGCTTTCATAGGGTCGCTGTTCTCAATATACTTAAACATTTCTGGTGAGAAACTCGGTATCCCCTTGAAATGAAGCTCTTCACCCTCTGTCAGTGTGTCACCGATTTTGAAGTTGCCAGTGTCCGGAATACCAACAATGTCACCGGGGTATGCTTCATCTACAATACTCTTTTTTTGCGCCATAAAGGCAGTAGGAGCCGCGAAGCGCATCTGTTTGCCTGTGCGTATATGTTTGTAGTTCGCGTTTCGCTCAAATTTGCCGGAGCACACTTTGACAAAAGCAATACAACTGCGGTGGTTTGGATCCATGTTAGCGTGGATTTTGAATACAAAACCGGTAAAAGTCTCTTCTTCTGGGTTTATTTCACGTTCTTCTGCTTTTGTGGGTCGTGGAGAAGGTGCTATTTGCACAAAACAGTCAAGGAGCTCCTTTACACCAAACGTGTTTAGAGCAGAACCGAAAAATACCGGGGCTAATTTCCCTTCAAGATATCGGTTTACGTCGAAATCAGGGTAAACTCCTTCTATCAGCTCAAGGTCTTCGCGTAGTTTTGAAGCATCGGCCTCTCCTACGTTTTCATCAATGCGGGTATCGTTGATGTCGATTATTTCAACGCGTTCAGACACTTTTTGCTTGTTTGGCGTAAAAAGGTCCAGTGAATGTTCATAAATGTTGTATACTCCCTTAAATTTTGCTCCTATGTTAATAGGCCAGCTTAAGGGGCGTACATTTATCTTTAGTTCAGATTCGAGTTCGTCAAGGATATCAAATGGGTCACGTCCTTCGCGGTCGAGTTTGTTTACAAAGATTATTACAGGCGTATTTCGCATTCGGCAAACTTCCATTAGTTTACGAGTCTGCTGTTCAACACCTTTTGCCACGTCCACTACTATGATTACACTGTCAACTGCGGTAAGTGTGCGGTATGTGTCCTCGGCAAAGTCTTGGTGACCAGGAGTATCGAGAATATTTATTTTATAATCGCTATAATTAAAGCCCATTACAGATGTGGCAACGGAAATACCACGCTGCTTTTCAATTTCCATCCAGTCTGATGTGGCTGTTTTCTTAATTTTGTTTGATTTTACGGCGCCTGCTATATGGATAGCACCTCCGAAAAGGAGTAGTTTCTCAGTAAGTGTGGTCTTACCGGCGTCAGGGTGAGAGATGATGGCGAATGTTCGCCTGCGGCTTATTTCGTCTGTGAGCTGTGACACGTTTATCGTATTTCTAAATTGTTATTATAATTCTTTTAATCTTTTTAGGCAATCTTCCAGGCTGTCTTCCCAATGTGGAATAGTTACACCGTAAGTGGCTTTAATGCGGGTACGGTCAAGTACGCTGTAATATGGGCGCGCTGCAGGGCGAGGAAAATCATCTGAAAGAATAGGCTTTACTTTGCAGTCGGTATTTCCGGCAAGTTTTACAATTGTCTTTGCAAAATCATACCAAGAGCAAGCTCCCTCATCTGTAAAATGATAAATTCCGCTTACCCATTGGTGGCATTTTAGGATAGCAAGGATAGCCAGTGCAAGGTCGTGAGCGTAAGTGGGCGTGCCAATTTGGTCGCAAACCACACCAATTTCATTTTGTTCCTTACTCAGGCGGAGAATAGTCTTAACAAAATTTTTGCCAAACGGAGAATACAGCCACGCAGTGCGTATGATAATACTATCAGGAGCGAGAGCTATAAGTGCGGTTTCGCCGGAGCGTTTTGTAGTGCCGTATTGTGAGATAGGGTTTACTTTGTCTGATTCACGATATGGACGGTGAGCGGTGCCATCAAATACATAGTCTGTGGATATGTGTATCACTTTTGCACCGTTACTGTCTGCCGCCATGGCGATATTTTTTACAGCAGTCACATTTATGGCGTTGCATTCGAGCTTTTCGGTCTCTGCAAGGTCTACATTTGTGTACGCTGCGCAGTTGATAATATGTGTGATATCATTATTTACCACAAAATCTGCAACGGCTTTAGCATTGGTGAGGTCTAATTCTTCCTTGTCGGTATAAAATACTTCATCTGAGATAGCCTGTGCAAGCACTATCCTCAATTCATTGCCCAGCTGTCCGTTAGCACCGGTTACGAGTATTCTCATATTTTTTTTGATTATAATCTCTGGTTACCTTTTTAAGACTACAAAGTTACTCACTTTTGATGAGTTCTCAAAATATTAATAAAAAAAGTTCCCACAAGATGATGCTTGCAGGAACTTATGCCTTTGAAATATAGGGCTTTAGAATTTAAAACCGAGTGAAATTACAATATTGTTTTCTTCGGTGTCAAGAATGTGTTTGTAAGGCTTGTAACCATTGAACATACGGTGTGTGTAATAGTATGAAGAGCGATGCTTATATACATAAGCGAGGTCTGCATAAAAAGCCTGATATTTGTATCCTAAACCGAAAGTAATATATTCCGTCTTTTTGTCCATGCTGTATGCAGGATTAGTCCCAGTGGTATATACTTCAATATTTCCATCCTGTGCATCCTTTTCCACACCAGATTTCTGATAATTATAACCTGCGCGGAGAGAAAAGTCTGGAGTTACGCGAAATTCTCCACCTACACGTATTGTATGCTGGGGCTTATAATAAGTAGATATATCCTCGTTAATGAGGCTGTAGTCGTAAATATCATATCGGTCGCTTACGTCCATTTTGTCGTATGCAGCATACTCATAGTCCATACTTATTATACCACGTCCGCCAATTACTCCGGCAGCTCCAAACATCAGCTTCCATGGCGTCTGCAGTTTCCAGTCAAAATATCCAAGTTCTGTCTCAACACTGCCTTTTACAGACTCTCCGTTTACGTCAAAAGAATAGTCGGAATAAGCTTTGAAGTCCTGTGTCAGTTTGTAGTAGGTTGGGGTATGAACTGCAATACCTAAACGAAACTCATTGATAGGCTTAAAGATAAGTCCTGTCTTGAAGTTGAATCCTGAACCTGTGATGAGTTTGTGATTTTCCATCGTAAACCCTCCGTTACCGTTTTTCCATCCGGCATTTGTGTTTGGCACTCTTGCATTCTGGAGTTCCTCGTCATAGATTGTAAATTCATTGTAGCTGATATCAGTGATGCCGAAACCTAATCCCCAGTAGACTACATCGCAGATGTTCCCGCCAAAATCAATGGAATATTCATCAACGTATCCTCGCTCTTTAATCAAAGCTTGCATATCGCCAGAAGTTGTTCCCTGCTGCCAAAGACCGTTATAACTGTTTTTGCCGTCGTTTGAAATGAGGTAGCTCTGATGTGCGAGTACGCTTAGCCAATCTGCATCACCAAAATATGGGTTGTAGTCTGGATAGTCGCCTCCACCAAATTCCAGGTCTGTTACATCGCAGTTTGTGAATGATGCAATATAGTTAGTGATAGAATTGCTCAGAATAGGGTATCGGTCACCACCGCCCATGCGATAAGAACGGTTAAAACTTGCGACTCTTGAGTACGAAACGCCCCAGTTGAAAGTCTTTATGACATCATTGTCCAGGCTCACAGAACCGATATAGCCGAAGTTATTGCAGAAAGTATGTGTCTTGTCTTCTTTGAAATGCCCTACGTTAGAATTTACGTCTGAGCTTGTCATATTGATGTCCAGGGTAAATCCGATTTCGCTCTTGCGGTATATACCAATGCCGGCAGGGTTCTGGTTTAGTGTGGAAATGTCGCCTCCCAGCGCAGTGAACGCTCCGCCCATAGATACAAATCTTGCTGAGCCTCGTAAGTCTGACTGTGACAGTTGATATGCGTCAACTGCTGATTCTGCAGCGCAAGTGGCAGTCAATGCCAGCGCTAATGCTGTGATGTATAATTTCTTCATGAGTGTGATGTATTAGTTCTTAATTATAAGACGCAAAATGAGAGAAAAAGTTTAGAGTTTGCTTTTTTAATATAAATCCCGATGTGATACACCGGGATTTATGTGTCTAATTAATTATTTGAATATCAGATGTATAGTGTTAGCTTAGTGTCTTCCGCCACGACCGCCGCCGCTGCTGTGTGAGCTGCCTCCACCGTATGAACCACCACGAGAGCCTCCACTGAATGAACTTCCAGAGTTGAAAGACCTGCCGGAGTTTGAGCTTCCGGTGAATGAGCTGCGGTCTCTGTTAGAGCCGGCGTTACTGCCACGATTGTAAGAGTTTCCGCGTACAGAGTTGCGGTCGTTCACTGTTCTATTGCCGCTTTTAGAATACCCACGGTTTCTATTACTTGATGAATTACCATAACTTCTGCCGGTTGTCCTATAGTTTAGAGGATTTGAAACTTGGCGCCTGTAATCTCCGCTACGTGTATATGTGCCATATCCGTATATACCCGGGTCATAATATGCGTGGTGATAATAAGGACGTGGATTGTAGTGGAAATAAGAGTGCCAGTGTGCCATCCCTGCCCATGGATAACACCATGTGTAACATCCGTAATGATGGCTGAACACCCATGGGTCGTATGCTGAATAATACCATGGAGTATATCCCCAATAAGGACGATACACGTGCCAGTAATATGGAGCCCAAATATCAAAAGCGTTGATTACGTTAATGTCAAATCTAAAGGACTCATGATTTCTCTGTGCGTCACTGTAATACTCGATGAGAATTTCATCACCGCTATCTAACACAATGCGGTCGTTGTAAAAACGCTCAATATTTCGGGTATTAGCAAATTCTTCGTTTTGTGAAGAAATGCTTGAAGTGTCTGCAGCCTGAGAGTTAGAATATCGACGATTATATTCATCAACGTCGCGGTTGTTGTCTGTGTAAACTGTGTATGTATCAGAACCCGGGAGGGACTGACCATAAGTTTTCACACTACCCTGGTTTGAAACTAAAGACTCTTGTCTTGCATTGTCAGCCTTTTCCTTTCTTGCTTTGTCTGCATTGTAGTAGATGTCGTCATCATAGTATGACTGTGCAACGGCTGAAATTGCGAGTGTCATGCCTACAAAGAAACAAGCAGCTTTTCTGTAAGATTTCATAATACATTAATTTAGTTGTTTAACACTGAAGTATAGAACAAAAACCTATTGAAATTTTAACCCTACACTTATTCATTTTTGCAAAGATATTTTATATTTTCTGATTTTCAAAATATTTTCAAGAATATTTTCACGGTTTCGCCATATTTGCGAACTTTGTGCCGTTTTATTCCAATTCTGTTGCAAAATAATGATGTTTTTATGGCACATTTTAGATGATTGTTATTTTTAATAGTGTGATTACATAATCGAGTGTTGTATATGCGGAGACTTTCCGTTGAATAATTGTATTTTAATGTCTGGCAATAAATTCCCCAAACAAGCTATTCAAACAATTATGTGAATTAAAATAGATTTGTTTTGCATCATTATTTGAAAAAATCTTTGATATGTCAAAAAAAAGTATTAACTTTGAATTACCATAACGAAAACAAAACAATAAGTATGAATAAAGATTTTAGAAATTACGCTGTAAAGCATTTAGGTAACAATGGCTTAGCATTTGACCAGGCCGCAGCTGCCCTTAATTCTCAGGCATCAGCTTCTGGCATAGTCTCAAGTTACATTAATCCTACTATTATTGAAGAACGCCAACTAAACGTAGCTCAAATGGATGTCTTCTCTCGCCTCATGATGGATCGTATCATCTTCCTTGGTACAGACGTCAACGACTACACTGCTAACGTAATTCAAGCACAACTTCTTTACCTTGACTCTTGCGACCCGGGTAAGGACGTTTCTATATATATTAATTCCCCTGGTGGCTCTGTGTATGCAGGACTTGGAATATATGACACTATGCAATACATTTCAAGCGATGTGGCAACAATATGCACCGGTATGGCTGCGTCAATGGCTGCGGTTCTCCTCGTTGCCGGCGAAAAAGGGAAGCGATTTGCTCTCAAGCATTCTCGAGTGATGATTCATCAGCCGATGGGTGGGGCTCAGGGACAGGCGAGCGATATCGAAATT
>JBJECS010000250.1:0-8298 GCA_051871335.1 Muribaculaceae bacterium
GGACAGACATTTGTTTCCCTCTCCCCCGGCATCTACATCATTGGCGGCAAGAAAGTTGCTGTAAGATAAAGTGAATACCAACAAACAAGGAGGCACAAGTCGAATTTTTCACAAATATCGCCGCGCCTCCTTGCTTGCACAAGTATGCGTGTTAAAATCAGTTAAATATCGGTCACCCTCTTTGTTACCTCGCAAAAAAGCAATACCTTTGCACCGCTTTTTGCAAGTTCGGGGTGTAGCTCAGTTGGTTAGAGTACACGTCTGGGGGGCGCGAGGTCGGCAGTTCGAGTCTGCTCACCCCGACAGAAAAAGGAGATGCATAGTACGGTGCGTCTCCTTTTCTTTTATATTATTTCATTAAAACAAGGGATACGGTGGATTTTGAGTCAAATTAAGATTTAATCCACATTTGGCGTGAAAATCGGCATAAAACATAGCTTTGTCAACTTCATACGGCGATTATTGCTATGAGTTAGCTTCTTTTCCGCCAAAAAATCTGTTTACGATAACCGATAACGCGCCGTCACCGGTGACGTTGCAAGCTGTGCCAAAGCTGTCCATTGCAATGTAAAGCGCAATCATAAGTGCATTGTCGGTATCGCTGAAGCCCAATATCTGTGTCAGCAGTCCGAGTGCCGCCATTATCGCACCTCCCGGAACTCCCGGTGCTGCTACCATAGTGATGGCGAGCATGCAGATAAAGGAGATAAACATGGTGGCGTCGTAAGGCATGCCTTGAACAATCATGAGCGCAAGTGCACAGGCTGTTATTTTCAGCATGCTGCCAGACATGTGGATTGTGGCACAGAGTGGAATTACGAAACCTGCTATTCCCTCGCTCACTCCGAGCTTTTTTGCCTGGGCGAGTGTCACAGGTATAGTGGCTGCGGATGACTGTGTACCGAGTGCTGTAAAATATGCCGGTAACATCGTGCCCAGGAGCCTGAGCGGATTTTTGCTGCTGCGAGAGAAAATGGCAGCAACCGTAAATTGTATTAGCAATACAGCGATGTGAATAACGAAAATCACGATGATTATCTTGACGAAGGTCTTTAGCACCGGAGCTACCTGTCCCGTCACAGTCATATCCATGAAAATGCCGAAGATATAAAGTGGAAGTAGAGGAATAATTACGGCATAAATCACCTTTTTGATTATGTCTCGCAACTCACAAAAACCGCGACGCAGGGCAGAGTTTTCGCTCAGGTGGGCGATGCCGAGCCCGAAAAGGAAGGATGTCACCAGCGCAGTCATTACTCCGAGCAGTGGAGGCATTTCAATAACAAAATAAGGTTTGAGCGCATTTTCAGCATTGTTTGCCACATTTTGCATCGATGTGTCTGCAAGCATCGACGGAAAAATGGTCGCACTTGTGAAATAAGACAGGAGCCCCGAAAACACTGTTGCGACATATGCCAGAAGAGCTGTGAAAAGCAACATTTTACCAGCCTTCGCACCTATTTCGCTGATAGCCGGTACTACAAATCCGATGATAATCAATGGTATGCAAAATGTCAGAAACTGGCTGAAACTTGCATTAAAAGTGATGAATACTCTGCTTAGCCAATCAGGAAATATTATGCCGGCGCCAATGCCCAACGCCATTGCTATTATGATTCGAGGCAGCAAGCCGATGCGAGAGAGAAAATTTTTCTTTTCCATTATTTGAACAATATTTTTGCAAATGTAAGAAATAATTCTCAATCTTGTGTAAATAAACACCATTTTGACTGAAATATTAAATTCTCGTACACTCTAACTCTTCAATACAGGCTAAAATTCACCTGATAATACGCAAAAAGGCGGGCACATACCGGATGGATGAGCCCGCCTTTTAATATTCGGTAAATGAAATTTATCGGATTACGACTTTCTGTGAGTGGCTTACAGACTTGCCTGCAACCTTTATCACATACATGCCTGATGAGAGATTTGTAGCGTCAAGTGTAGCAGTGTCATCGGCAGTAGTGGCAGAGGAAACTTTCTGTCCAGCCATATTGTAAATAGCAGCATTGAAACCATCTGCATCAACAGCGTAAACTTCAAATTTGCGGTCTGCGATTTCATTGATAAGGACTGACGCGTTTCCATCTGCCAATATTTCTGTTACTCCAGCCATTTCAAGGGCTTTTTTGAGTCCGGCATAAGCGTCAACTTTTCCTGCAGGACCCCATTGGTCGGTGTAGTTTGCCGGCTTTACAGCTGTAGACTGGGCAATTTCGGCAATTTCGGCAGGAGTGAGTTTCGGGTTAGCCTGTATCCATAGGGCTGCGATACCTGTCATCATTGGAGCAGCCATAGATGTACCTTCCATTGGAGTGAAATAGTGAGTTTTGCCATTTACGCTTGCCTTTGCGGTCTTGGGATAGTATGTTGCATCGTAATAGCTGCTCTGGGTGAAATAGTAAGACATAGCAGAAACGAGCGCTGCACCCGGTGCGCAAATTGTAGGCAGAAGACGTCCGTCGGCAAGTCTTCCCCATGAAGAATAGTCTGCGATATCACCGATTGTTCTGCCGGTGTATGGTGATACATTCTTTGTGTTGTATGCACCTACAGAGATAGTGTTTTTTCCGCATGCCATGTTGCTAATCGTACCGTCTGTGGTTGGCTTGTCGTAGCCTGCATCTGCGGTAAATTCACAAAGTTGATTATCCGCATATGCGAAAATCTTTTGTCCAGCCTTTCCATTGATTATGATAGCCGGGTGAACTGTAGGGTTTGCGAAAGAACTTTTCTTTTTCAGTTCAAATTGCATTTCCACCATTCTGCGACCGTTGTTGGAGTCAATGGCTTTATACATACCAAAGAAGCTGTTTGGGAAATTTGTGGTAAAATTAGTATCTGTCATGTCTCCAGTCTCAACGGCTGTGCCTGATGCGACATACTGGATAGAAGAAGTTGCCTTGAATGAGTAGAGGATTTCTCCTGTTGATTTGCTAATGATAGCAAACTGCACGTCGAAATCGCTGTCGTCTGCACCATAGATAACTGCCATACCAGCCGCTTGATAGCTGGAATAGTAATATTTCAGATAGTCATTGCCCACTAATGCGGTTTTCAACTGGGTGTCAGACTCTGTTAACTCTTTTACAATAGCCACATTCAGGTCTGCTTCATTACCGGCTGAAACGCAAATAGGAATATCTTTTGCGAGTTCGTTAAGAGCCGCAGTGAAGTCGTCTGTACCATCGTGAGGTCCATAGTTGTCACCGAGCGACATGTTGATTACAAAAGGCTTGCTAACCTCGTCGGCATGAGCCTTGATGTCTGTTACGGATTTGAGGATAGCCGCATCTGAAAGATCACCACCGCACATTACAATATTTGCATGTGGTGCCATGCCATGATAGTCAAAACTGCTGCCTACATATGCACCCGCAACTGTGGCAGATGTATGTGTGCCATGGCTTTCATTGGTGTCATCAGAAGTGAAAGAAGCTATATCATCACCTTCTAACACTGTAGTCTTGCTGACAGCGCCTGTATTGCTGTTTACAGTGTAGGTGATTACCTGGTCTACTCGGCTTGCGGTCTGGTCGTCGTTGTAAAACGCGATATGGTTAGGGTCAAATCCGCCATCCACAATACCTACGATTACGCCGTCGCCCTTATACGCCTGCTCCAGTCCTGTGCCTGCTTGAACTTTGTCCACATTTGTGGCAATACGGGCATTATCGTTATGGAAATGTTTTTTGCGTGAAGAAGAAACGCTTGCCACGGATTTCATGCCCTCGACAGCCGTGAGCTGGCTGCGGTTTACGGTGGTGACAACAAATTTGTCTGCAATGACGTATGAAACGTCAATGCCGGCATTTTCAAGTTCAGATGCATCCTGACCATCTGCGAGTCTGATGATAACTGCGTGACTGTCTTCAGCAACGTGATTGGCTGATTTTAGCCTGCTTTGTGCCTCAATTGCGGCCTTTCCACGGAGGAATGTGCGTGAAGCTATGTCAAGCTTTGCCTGTGCCAGTATAGTACCGCCGGCAAGAGCAAGAGCTACAAGTGAAAAGTAGAGTTTTTTCATTTTTTGTTTTATGCTAATTTTGGTTTTTTTCTTTGATTATTGCAAAGTTATAATTTTTTTTGCATAAAATCGCCCAAATACCCCGAAATTTTGTGATTATTAGTAAATATACAGCATTTATTTGCAATGATATTCGCAATTTTTAGGTAGTCCAAAAATTTAATGTAATTATGAAGTGCAATTTCAAATTTTGCGCAAATTCCACATAAAGTATTAATATACAGATGTTTATAGAAGGCAAAATCGCCAATTTGAAAATTTACAAGTAAAAAACACAATAAAACGATTATTGTCTCGTTATAATATCAATGTAAATTTACAAAACACCTTTTAGTATTAGCAAATAACTCATGAAAAAAGGACTTTTAACACTGGCGGTAGCACTCGCCGCAGTTTTCTCCGGCTCAGCAAAGACTGCTGAAGACCCGGTGTTATTAAAAATAGACGGGAGAGAAACCCGCCTCAGCGAATTTGAATATCTATACAACAAAAACAATCAGCAACAAGGAGTCCAGCAGTCTCGCGATGAGTATCTGGATATGTTCTTGATTTATAAGCTGAAAGTAGCTGATGCCATCACAGCCGGCATAGACACCACAAAGTCTTTTGTCAGTGAATTTGACAAATACCGTAAAGAGCTCGCTGCTCCATACCTCCTTGACAAAGACTTACAAGAAAAAATTCTTCAAGACGCTTATAGCCGTCTTTTGGAAGACGTAAATGTGAGCCATATCATGGTCAGCCACGACCGCGACCCGAAAAAAGATGCTGCAAACAAGGCTCTCCTTGACAGTGTCCGCACAGATATCCTCGCCGGCAAAGCCACATGGGACGCAATGGTGCTCGCTCATTCTATCGACCCTGCGGTAAGACGCAATGGCAATGGTGACATGGGGTTCATTTCCGGAAACGGCACATATCCACAGGCTTTTGAGGCTGCTGCATATCAGACTGCGGTGGGAGAAATTTCACCCGTGATTGACTCGGGATTCGGCTACCACATCGTGCGCGTAAATTCACGTCGTCCTGCTCGCGGACAGGTTCTCGTGGAGCATATCCTCAAGCTCACTCAGGGCATGCCGGCAGAGCAGGCAGAAAAGCAGAAAGAAAAAATGGACTCTATCTACAAAGTGCTCATCGACGGAGCTGACTTTGAAGACGTTGCACGCCGCGAATCTGAAGACCCGGGCAGTGCACGCAATGGTGGCAAGCTCGACTGGTTTGGCACAGGACGCATGGTAAAACCATTTGAAGACGCCGCTTTTGCTGCACAGGTAGGCGAAATAACAAAGCCGTTCCCTACTTCTTACGGATTCCACATCATCAAAAAACTTGACAGCAAGGGTGTACCTTCATTTGAAGAATCACGAAGGCTCCTTGAGAACCAAATACTTAACGACGAGCGTTCAATGCAACCTCGCGAGGCTCGCATAGCTCAGCTCCGTGACAAATATGCTCCTGTAGTTGACCAGGCTCTTTATGATGAATTTCTTGCAGACACTGATGCTAATGGCGGCTATGACTCTGTAATAATAGCAAAATATTCTGCCGATGTCCGTCCTCTCGTAAAGTTCAACACCGGTGATTTCATCACACTTGGTGAGGTAATCAAGACTATGCCAACTGTTGCGAAAATTTCAGGTGCAGATGTTCGTCAGGCTGTATCTGCGAACTATAAGAATCAGATAGACGCAAAAGTAGCAGAAATTGAGACAGACCACCTGCCAGCTGAAAATGCTGAATACCGCAACCTCCTCAATGAGTATCACGATGGTATTCTTCTGTTTGAAATCAGTAACCGTAACGTGTGGGAAAAGGCTTCAAAAGACAAAAAAGGACTTGAGGCTTACTTCCAGGCAAACAAGGCAAAATATGCATGGGATGCTCCTAAGTTTAAGGGGTACATCGTATTCGCTACAAGTGACTCAGTGCGCAGAGAGGCACTCAGCTTCCTTGCAGACAACGTGATTGACACAGACACACTCGTCAAGACAATGCGCAAGCGTTTTGGCAAGGACGTGAAAGTAGAAAAGGTAATTGCCGCGCAGGGAGAAAACGCAGTGGTAGACGCAGTTGGTTTCGGTCAGCAAAAGCCTGAAAACAATGGTCGCTGGGCTTACTATTTCCCATATTCTTACAAGGTTCTCCAGCAGCCTGAAGAAGCGGCGGACGTGCGCGGGAGCGTAATCGCAGACTATCAGGCATACCTCGAAAACAAGTGGATTGAAGACCTCAAGGTAAATCACAAGTATAAAATCTACCAAAAAGTACTGAAAAAAGCGAAATAAACACTATTTTTTCCGCCATAATTTGTAATTTTGCATTTGTAACAAATACTTACGAATTATGGCAAAGAAAATACACCACATACTAAATATCTCCGCAGCTGCGTTCCTCACCTTCCTTCTCATAGCTTGCAATAATACTAAAGGGAGCGGCAGCGGAGATATTTTGGTTTCAATAGGCAACTCCACCCTCACCCGCGGCGAGCTGCAAAAACAGTTGCCGGCAGGTCTTTCACCAGAGGATAGCACGGCTCTTGCGCGGACATACATCCGCTCGTGGATAGACAGCCACCTTATCAGTGAAATTGCGGCGGAAAATATCGGCGACCTTACTGAGATAAACCGTATGACGGAACAGTATCGCAATGAGCTGATAACGTATGAATACCGTCGCCGAATGTATGACGACAGAATAAAAAATAACATCCCGGAGGATTCGGTCCGTGATTATTACGACAAAAATTTGTCAGAACTCGTGCTTCAGCGACCGGTTGTTAAGGGCATATACATGAAAATTCCTGATGAATCTTCATCTCTGAAAAATGCGCGCAAATGGTATTGCTCCACAAAAATGGAGGATATAGACCGTCTGGAAAAAGAGTGCCTGGATGGAGCCATTCATTACGACTATTTCCGCGACCGTTGGGTAGATTTTGAGAAGATAGAATCACTAATCCCTGCAGATTTCGGCAGCGATGCAAATGCCTTCCTTGCCACCCATAAAAGTTTGGAAATCAGTCAGGGCGGATTTACTTATCTTCTTAGTATATCGGAGTTTATCCCGTCAGGCAAAACTATGCCATACGATTTTGCAAAGGAAACGATAAAGGACATCCTTGCATATTATCGCCGTGCGGAATACGACCGCCAGCTACGCCTAAACTTGCTCAGAGAGGCGGAAAACAGCGGTAAAATCACTATAAACTGCAAACTTGAGTAACATTTCACAGTGCCTAACGGCATTTACATTAAGCAGTTACATTTTGGGCACGAATAGCAATTCTGCTTGCGGAAAGTGTTTTTTAAGATATTGAGTGATATAACGTTTTGTATCCTCCGCTATTTCAGGAGCCGTATCAAGGTGTGTACTGTAAAGAACAAACTTCACTTCAATGCCGCGGTTTTTAAGGGCTTCAAGCGAGAGAATTGTATGATTTATAGAGCCGAGCTTTGAGTTAGTGACGAGAGCGACCGGCAACTTTCTGCTTTCAATATAGTCGATGGTGAGATAGTCGTCTGTAATTGGCACCATAAGCCCGCCCGCGCCTTCAATTAACACTACATCATACCGAGAAGAGAGAATTTCCGTACTGTGGTCCACGATGCTGAGGTCAATTTCACTTCCGTCTATCTCAGCTGCGAGCTGAGCGGAGGCGGGATAGGAGAAAATTATCGGGGCGGTGGTGTGGTCAAGGTCTTCAGGTAGCGGAGCAATGCCCATAAGCTCACGATGACGAGTAATGTCTTCTGAAAAATCAGTATTTCCGGTCTGTATAAACTTTTGCGTTACAACGGTTTTGCCCTGCGCCATAAATTGCCGTGCGAGCCATGCAGTGGCGTAGGTCTTTCCGGCATCGGTATCTATACCTGTTATGAATATAGTCTGTTTCATAATTTCTTAATTATCAAATAGATATGTCGATAAGTAAGGTGTGGGCATTCGTCAAGTTGTCGCATCAGACTTATCGTTTTTTTATAAGATAGCGGTGTGCCACTAAGAGCATTTACCCCGGTCATCTTAATGTGTTTCAGCAAGTTACGACCATTATCAAAGGTGATTTTACTCGTTTCTCGCTTTGATTCGAGCACATGAAGAGAATCGGGCAACATCGCCACAAATTGCTCAAGCGTATGATAGTCTAAACTTCGCCCTGTGAGCGATGAAATTTCCTCATAAGTACCTGATTCAAAAGTTGATATTGCTGCAATACCACCAGGGCGCAACACTTTTGCGACATTTGCGAAAAAGCGGCGAGGAGAAGC
>JBJECS010000251.1:0-1658 GCA_051871335.1 Muribaculaceae bacterium
TGAACTGAAATATGAGACACAAAGTGCGCCATTGAGTGTTTCGTTTGCGTTTATGGGATTTCAACCAGTGACCATTCCCCTGACAGAAAACAGCAGGCGAGAAGACGTGGTATTAGAACCGTCGGCGGTGAAGCTACGTGAGGTTACGGTAAAAGTGCGTCCAGTGTCGGAAAAAGGAGATACACTTGTGTATAACGTAGGAGCATTCAGGAGTTTCGCCGACCGCACACTTGAAGATGTGATAAAGAAGATGCCCGGAATTACAGTTGCGAATACGGGTGAGATTTCGTATAACGGTAAGGCGATAAACAAATTTTATATAGAAGGGATTGATGGACTTTCCGGCAGGTATTCACTTGCAACGAAAAATATCAATCCTGATGATGTGGCATTTGTACATATCTATGAAAATCATCAGCCAAAGCGAGTGCTGAAAGATGTAGAATTTTCAGACCGCGCGGCTATAAACCTAAAACTGAAAAAAGACAGGATATTAAAGCCAATAGGCTATGTAAAGGGCGGAGCGGGATATAGCGACGAGACAAAATGGCTGGGCGAGATATTCGCGATGGAGGTGGCGAAGAAAAATCAGACGTTGCTTGCTGTGAAGGGAAATAATTATGGCATATCGCTGAATGAAAACCTGGCGTTTGGCGACGGGCAGATGAATTTTGGCACGCCATTTTATGGCATATTCTCCACAACACCACTCGGCACAGCGGGGATAGCAGACAATCGCTATTATTTATCAACTTCAGCCGGAGGGTCTGTGAGCAACATATTAAAAATATCAGAAAGCAAGCAGCTGAATGTTGTGGCTGACTATAAATACGATAATGACAGCTATGACAATGCAACGGTGTCGAAATATTATGTTTCAGGCGCAGAACCGGTGACGATAACAGAGGAGGGACATTCCCGGCTAAAGACGTCAGAGGCGAGTGCGACGGTCAAATATGAGAATAATTCGTCGAGCCTTTATGTAGGTGAGAGCTTTCAGTTTAACGCAAAGTTTACGGATAATGAATATAAAGTGCGCAGCGGCAGAAATGTGGATGAGGGTCTTGTGTGCAAGGAGTATTGTTTTGGAAATCGCTTTAGCATAAATGGGAAAGTTGGCAGTCGTGTGCTTCAGCTAAATTCAGAAATAACGGTTTCCAATCTGCCGGTAAACTATATAAAGGCAAATTCAGACGATGGTGCACTGAGCCTGTTGCAAAGGGCAAAGTCGTTTACATTTTACACCCGTCACAGCAGCGGGATTTCGTGGCAGCCGACGAGTGTTACAGATTTCGGCGTTAAACTTGCAGTGGCAACGTCTTACGACAAGCTGGAATCAGGTATGGATGAGACTTATGTGGCGGGCAATGACATCTATGGCTATAAAATACGCAGCACCGCCACCCCGTATGTACAGCTGAAGTTTGAGAAGTTTCGCATGAATTTTTCGGTGCCGGTGGAGATGCATAATATGCGATATACCGACAGGGAGGAGGGAAATAAGTATTCGTATAATGAGCCGGTATTGAATTGTCGTCTGGATATGCGGTATGCGTTTCGCAGTAATCGCCAGCTGACGCTTTCAGCATCGACAATGAAAGATGTGGGTGATATACGCGATTTTGTTTTAAACCCGATTTACACGTCTTACCGCGACT
>JBJECS010000252.1:0-8237 GCA_051871335.1 Muribaculaceae bacterium
CGCTGTAGTCCAAGTGTTTCCGCCATCAAAAGAGTAATCGACATTGACCTCTGCTGCAGCGTCTGAGCCATAAGCGCGAGAGTAGAAAGAAATAACGCCAATACCGTCGGCTTTGTCTTCGTTCATTGTAATAGAAGAGTTTGCGTTTTTGCCAAATCGAGCAGAGTGTTTGCCTGCATAGACGTAGCCGCTGTTGTAGTCTGTTTCATTATCTACTCCAACGTTGTCAAAATACCATACTGCAGCAGTGCCTTCATATACGCCGGTGGTGTAGCATTGAATTACGTTTTCAAAGTCTTCGATAAACTCTCCTGCGCCACGGGTTACAGTGCCATAGATTGTCACACCGTCTGAAGTGTAATCGCCGGCAGAACCGATGAGCTCAGTAGAATACTCGCCACGAGCGTTGCCAAACAGGCGCAGATAGAAGCGGTCTTCTTCAGGTGCGAGAACAACAGAAGTGTCCCAGTTAGTCTTGTCTGTAGAGACTTCAAATGGTGCAGTGACAGAGATTGTCACGTCTGAAGATATATTTTCGATGCTCACAAGCATTTCTGCCACTTCGGATGGCTCACCTGCAGGGGCTGTGAATGAGAGTTCGGCATCGTATAGGAATTGAATACATGGTGCAGGTGCAGCAGTAGTCACGTTTATTACGTCTGAGGTGATGCTGCCGCAAGTGAGGTAATAAGAATAGTCTGTAGAAGGAGTGAGACCGGATACAAGGTATTTTTCATCAGCGGCATTGACCTGGACAGGATAGCCCGGTAGAAGCTCGTCGTTTACTTTGACGTATAGCGAATACTTAGTGCCGGCGTCAGAGATGTTTACCCAGTTTGCTATGAAAGAGTTTTCAGTAACTTCAGATGCGTCTTTTGCCGGGATACCGTCAACAGCGGAAGCAGTGATTGTCACGGTGGTGTTCACTTCACCTGAGCCAAGAAGGAGGGATGCTGTAGAAGTGCCTACGGCAGATGGACTGTAAGTGATTACTACGTTTGCAGTGCCTGCGTTGATAGCGTCGGGGAGCAATTCGTCAGGACTCGCAGTGAAATCGTTGCTGCCTGTGAGCTGCACGAACACTTCCTCAGAAATGCCAATTCCGGCAACTTTCAGTGTATATTGCTTAGGTGCGCCGATGGCGGTGATTCCGAGGTTGATGGTAGAGCCGTCTGATGGCTGAGTGAGGAAACAGTCTTGTGAACTGCCTGATTCATACCATGCAGTGCCTTTTTTTGTGCCCCAAATATATTCAACGAGTTCAGGATGGTCAATAAATGGGTTACGGTTTTTCTGATGCGCATATACGGCGTCGTTACGCACTGTCTCCTTGCTGCTTACGGCATCTTGTCTATGCCATTTCAGGAGGAGGTTAAGAGCCCAGTCTGAGAAGCAAGGATAAGAGTTTTTGGCAAGCATGTCGCTGTTCCATCCGCCGATTTTGTTGTTGTAGCAAGCAGCCATATAGAAATAAGAGCGAGCGAAGTCGCCTTTATATTCATCTACCGGCTCGAAAACAGTACCGCTATATCCTGAGAATGTAGATTTACCGAGCTTGCCGAGCGCATTAACACCGCCGCTTGAAGCGAGAGTGGTGCCGTTTTCACATTCGCCGTAAGGATAGTTTGAGCGTTGTCCGTTTACCTTTCCGTCTGTAGGATAAAGGTGGAATGCGTCGCTATACATAGGGCTTGCGTCGTTAAACCAGCTTTTCGGGAATGAGTGCTCACGGTTTATACAGTCGCCAACAACGGAGTAGTTGCCGCAATGCTCTGCGCCAACGACCCAGTGTTTTGTAGAATACATATCCCACACTCTGCCGTCTTCAGGATAAACGTCAGAAGTCTTGAACACGTTCCACAGCCCGTCGTAAGACACGGTGGTGTGGCTTGAGATAGTCTCATAAAGGGCAGTCAGAAGAGCCTGACCGGTTTTCCCCTCGCATTTGGAGTAGTAGCCGGATGGAGCTTCGGCTAATGCCATCTGTGTGCTATTTAAAGCGACGATGGCTGCGACAGATAATGTCAATCGTCGTAAAAATTTCATGGTTAAGTTCGTTTTTTGTTAGGTTATATGTTTTTATTCGATTATGCGGTAAAACCCGGTCACTTCCGTGCTGCATTCCCCAAGTATGCCGTTGCTTTGCAGCACGCCGGTATAAACTCTGATGTAAGAGAATGATGGCAGTGAAGCCGGCTGAAGGTTCTCATCCACGATGTTTGCCGGGTCGAGGTAAGACTTTGTGGAAGTATTTGGGTATGAGTCTGCATAGCCATAGTATGCAGCGAGCTGATATTGCTCTATACTACTGTTATACTTGCCGTTGTCCGGCAGACGGTGTCCTGAGAAAGTCACGGTCTGTGAATTGCCGGTATCCCACAGAGGGAAATATGGCTGAGTGTGGTATTCCGTAATGCGAGCCACATATCCGTTTTTGCCGTCTGATGTGGTGTATGGAATATATGTTTCGTCTGTAAAGTTTTCGGCAGGACGGGAATATGTTACGCTGATTTGAGACGTGTTTTTATAGTGGTCTCCACATATGGTGTACCACTTTTTGCCATCTGCTGAAATCTGGACTATTCCCGGCTCGGAGCTGGAAACAATGGCATTTCCTGCCACCTGAAATCTGCCGGTGACAGGCTTGTCTGTCTTGACGATAATGTATCCTCCGAAAGAGCCGAGAGTGACGAGTTTGTCGCTGTTCAAGGCTGTCGTGGCGCGGCTTAATACGGTGCTGTATGTTTCGCCTTCGCTGCACTGCGGATAGATGTTTACAAACTGTCCCGGCGCAGGGTTGTATTCTACTACCTGTACGGCAATTCGCTCCAGTGAAATTTCAGTATCGTCATCGCCACCGCTCTCGCAGGCGGTGAGCAGCGATAATGCAGTGATGCAAATACAGTTACACAATATTTTTATGAGTTTCATGTCTTGATGTTTTTTGTTAGTCTAAAAGCCCCGGACGGAGGCGGCGTGTGCGCTCCACAGCCTGTTCATGTTTCCACTCGTCTATCTTTGCCTCGTGTCCTGAAAGGAGAATATCCGGTACTTTCCAGCCTTTGTATTCTGCCGGGCGAGTGTAGACTGGAGGCGCAAGGAGATTATCCTGGAAAGAGTCGCTAAGTGCAGACTGTTCATCTCCGATAGCACCGGGGATGAGGCGCACTATCGCGTCTGCGATTATTATAGCCGGCATTTCACCACCGGTCAGCACATAGTCGCCGATAGAAATCTCGCGTGTCACCAAGTGTTCTCGTATGCGGTAGTCCACGCCCTTGTAGTGTCCGCAGAGTATGATGATGTTTTCGCAGAGCGAGAGCGAGTTTGCGGTGGCTTGGTTTAAGATTTCACCGTCAGGCGTGGTGAAAATCACCTCGTCGTAATGCCGCTGCTCTTTAAGCGCTGATATACAACGGTCTACAGGCTCGATTTTCATCACCATGCCCGCCTCGCCGCCAAATGGATAGTCGTCAACCTTTCTGTGTCGGTCTGTGGTATAGTCGCGGATATTGTGAATGGCATATTCCACGAGCCCCTTATCAGCCGCACGCTTCAGTATTGAGCAGCCGAGGGGAGACTCGAAAATCTCAGGTAAAACAGTGAGAATGTCAATACGCATCACCAATTACTTTTTATATTTCTCTGCCTGTGAGGATATTAGTGCGGCGTCGTCGAAATAGTTGATTTTCATGGCGCGACGCACTTCCTCTAATGTAGCGGCAGCAACTTCTCGTGCCACTTCTGTCCCTTTTTTCAGTATTTCATACACTGCAGGTATGTCTTGCTCATACTGCTGGCGGCGTTCGCGTATAGGCTGTAGCTCTTCCTCAAGAATGTTTATGAGGAGCTTCTTTACAGTGCCGTCGCCAAGTCCTCCGCGTGTGTAGTGGTCTTTGAGTTCTTGCAGGTTTGCATAGTCCGGCGCATATTTCGCAAAGTGTTCAGGGCGAGAGAATGCGTCAAGGTATATAAACGGGCAGTTGCCTTCAAGGTGACCCGGGTCTGCCACATTAAGGTGCAGAGGGTCTGTATACATGCTTTTCACCTTTTTAGCCACGTCTTTTGCGGTGTCTGAGAGGTAAATGCAGTTTCCGAGCGACTTGCTCATCTTTGCCTTTCCGTCAGTACCGGGCAGGCGGAGGCAAGCAGCATTTTCAGGGAGGAGGATTTCCGGCTCCACCAGTGTTTCGCCGTAGATGTTGTTAAAGCGCGCCACTATTTCGCGTGTAAGCTCAATCATAGGAGCTTGGTCTTCGCCAACAGGCACAGTGGTAGCCTTGAATGCAGTTATGTCTGATGCCTGGCTGACAGGATATGAGAAGAAGCCCATAGGGATGCTCTGCTCAAAATTACGCATTTTAATCTCGGTCTTTACAGTCGGGTTTCGCTGTACGCGGCTGACAGTGACGAGGTTCATGTAATAAAATGCAAGCTCAGTGAGTTCCGGCACTGCACTTTGAATGAATATAGTGGTTTTTGCCGGGTCAATACCTACAGAAAGGTAGTCGAGAGCCACTTCTATAATATTTTGGCGGATTTTCTCCGGATTGTCTGCATTGTCAGTAAGCGCTTGGGCATCAGCAATCATGACAAAGATTTTGTCAAACTCACCTGAATTTTGCAGCTCCACGCGACGGCGCAATGAGCCAACGTAGTGACCCAGATGGAGCTTACCCGTCGGGCGGTCGCCCGTAAGTATGATTTTATTCATTTTTATCGTATTTTTATTCAGTTTGTAAATTATTCACATATCAGTTGCAAAGTTACGAAAAACTGCCGACATTTTCCACAATTAATGGTGGAAAATAGATTGATTTTTCGCAGGATAACAGTGAAAAAGTGATGAGTAATTTAGAAATTATCAGCAATAATGCAGTAATAGTGTTTTTTGTGTGATATTTTGCTTAAAATTGAAATATTTTGCTAACTTTGCAGCCATAAATGGTTAATATCTTAAGTCATTCACCACTATGGAGCTAAAGAGATATACGTCGATAATCATACTATGCTTATCCCTGCTCAGTTCGTGCAGTGATGATATACAGTCAAGCATAGGAAATGTTTCCAGTGACAGTTTTTCCGGCAACTTGAAAACAATCACACTGCAAAATGGAATGGATGGATTCCAAAAGTCTTCATTTACACTTGTTCTCACTTCTGATTCGGGTATAGAAATAACACGAACAGGCACTCACAGCAGGAGTGGCGGAGTGTCCACTCTAACCCTTAAGGAGGGACTTAAGTCTGGTGATTATCGCCTACTCTACTTGACAGACGTAGATACTACGGCAAATGCAAAGTGGACAGACTACGGACTTGGATGCAGGATAAGAGTGAATAAAGAAGAAACTTCTGCGGACGTAATAGATTCATACAATAGTGATTTTCAACTATATGGAGCCGGTAATAAAGAAAACCCGTTTGTGATATGCAGTACAAGCCACTTGACGAGGCTCCGCGACATCACAAACAGCCAAATCAGCAACGAAATGCTGACAGACTCTACATACTTCAGTCAATATATAGACTTGGATTTAGATGTTGCTTCGTTTCATGCACACAAGCTATATGGATGGGACCCCATTGGAAATCAGAATGTGTGTCCTTTCCGCGGAGTGTATGATGGGAACAAACATAAGATTACCGGACTTTGGATTTCACGTTCAGAAACGTGTGGTATAGGTCTGTTTGGGCATGCGGAGTCTGCAACTATATGCAATATTGTCGTGGAGGATGCGTCGATAGAGGGAGATTTCGCAGTGGGCTCTATACTTGGTGCTGCTGTGACAAGAGGCGACCGTCAGTCGCAGACAAACATTTTTAATTGTACAACTAAAGGCGGCAAGATAACAGGGAAAAAAGGCAGTGCGGCGATTGGTGGCATTGTAGGACTCGTGGATTTGAATGCACGAATAGTTATAGACAGCTGCTATAACAAAAACACAAATGTGGATGGTTCTTACGGTGTGGGAGGAATAGTAGGAATAGGGTCTTTGTTTTCACGCACTTCGGTCCGCGGGTGCAATAACGAGGCAGACGTGAGGTCAGGCTACACAGGTTGCGGAGGCATTGCCGGTTCTTGCGATACGCTGTATGTGATGAGCTGTAAAAATTACGGGAAAATTACCGGTTGTGCATCTTTCACCGAAAACGACAATGAAAACGGCGGAATAGGTTCAGGAGGAATAGCAGGCGGAGCCGGAAGGTCTTATTTCTACACATGTAACAACTATGGTGAAGTGACGGGGCATACCGGCGTGGGTGGAATCCTTGGCAGTACATGCTCATCAGCACAGAATGGCTATTATAACAATGCGATGATGAAATCGTGTGGCAATGAGGCTTCTGTAAGCGGCTACACCTCTGTAGGCGGCATCTGCGGAGAGGCGCAGTTTGGCTGCTATTCCGTATATAACACAGGGAATATCACTGCGTTGTCACAAAGCGCAATAGCTGGTGGAATAGTGGGAAACACGTCTGTATCTGTCGTTCATAATGCTATAAACTCAGGGCAAGTAAATGTGACGAGTGCTGAATGTATAGGCGGAATTGTTGGCAAGACAACGTGGGGCACATTGTTTGCATGCCAAAATTCCGGCAATATCAATTCAAATGCCAAGTATTTAGGCGGTATTGTGGCACTTGCGGGAAGTCAGACGGTTGTAAACTATTGCGCAAACTTCGGAGACATTGAAAGCAATGGCAAAGGGTATGTAGGCGGAATAATAGGAGAAGTAGGCGACCCAAGAGAATGGTCGGTACTGAATACTATAACCTGCATCATAGGCGGAATTGATTGCGCATTGGGCATTATTGGACCGACACTTGCCGTGAGTGGTCTTGAGTATGTACAAGAGGCTCACAGATTTGAATTTCTTTTGCAAATCGAAAATTGGGAGAAAATCCACAAGGTGGCGCATGTGACAGAGCTGGTGTTTGACGCAATAGCGTTGGCATACGATTGGGGCTTGAAAATCTATGAATTGGTGGAATTTTTGTCTGTTGAGGAATTTGAGGAATTGATGGAGGAAATAGCAGTCCAGGCAGGTGAAATCGATACGGCAAACACTGAAAAGATAAAGTCACTGCGTAGCTCGGCTGCGGAAAATGTGGTATTGTTTTCCGGACTGAACAAGGATGCTGTAAGCAGCTATGTAGGCAATATAGAGAGCCTGATAGAAACATACGAGAGCGCAGATGGGAATATTGAGGCAATAAACTATAATCTCTGCAACGAGCGAGAGACACGAGCTAAGGGTGTGCATAAATTCAAGAAAGCACTGGAAATTGTCCACACTGTGTTCGGATGCGTCACACTTGCAGTTTCAACAGCCGCCTTTGTTGCCAGCTTTATTGCAGCACCAGGTAGCCAGCCGGCAATAGCGATGGCGTTTGTTGGTGGTGTGTCCACTGTAGTGGGAGGTGTGAATGCGATTGCGGAGAATTGCGACGATTACCAGGAAAATATTGTGTCTATAACCCAATGCGTGAATATGGGCGAAATCACGGCAGAATCAGCCGAAAGAGTTGGCGGAATTGCCGGTCATTTGCAGCAGTTCAGTTTTATGGGAGACTGCCTGAATACGGCTCAGTATGGAGGCACTAAAGGGAAGAGCGCCGGTATAGCCGGGAGGAGCGACTCGCAGAGCGACCTGTTCTGCTGCTTGAACTTGGGAAGCAAGTGGGAAGAACCATTAGTCTATACCAGCCACTCAACTTCATGCAAAGCGACATATTTTCTGGCAGAGGCTTTCCCAGACCGGGCGTCAACATCAGAAGAACCGTCAATAAAGCTGAATAATCTGGCGGATAAGTCTAAATATCCGGGAAGTTGGGACTTTAGCAGCGCAAAGCCTGTATGGAGCGTTGTGAACAAGTCCGGCGAATTTCCAGTACCCAAACATTCAAAAATGGAAACCAAATGTTATTGATAATACAATATTCTATTTAGTCATGAAACAGCCAAGATATGCCATAATAGTATTGCTTATGCTGATATTATCAGCTGCATTATCATCGTGCAGCGATGATTTATATCTAAAAAATGAGATAGGGTCAGTCCTGACAGAGAACTCTGAGTTTAGAATCAGTAGTTTCAAGATAAAAAAAGAGTTCTGGGATATACCGGCTGATATTAGTAATATTGACGTTTATATCCGGTCTTGCAGTGATGGGGCAGAGCTGAAACTTCCGGCAACCGTGGAGCATGGCAGTGACTGCTATACGGTAAGTGT
>JBJECS010000253.1:0-8202 GCA_051871335.1 Muribaculaceae bacterium
GGCGATGACATTTCATGCACCCTTTCAGTCAATGACCCGGCTAAATTAAACATCGACGGAAATAAAGACGGTGTAAAACTTGCTAAATTCATCTCCACAAATGCTGAAACACTAAAAAGCAAAGACTACGCCGCCATTAACTCGCTAATAGAAAAAACAATAGCGGAAAAACCGGGCAGTCGTGCCGCACTCGCCGCTTTTCTTATTTATTACGACACTCGCCGCTCTCCCGTCACCGCAGACTCACTCCTAAACCTGTTTGACGCAGACGTGCGCACCCCACAATTTATTGCCGGATACCAGTCAATGCTCTCTCGCTTCGAGCAAGAAGCTATGTCTGAACCTATTACACCGCTGACTATGTTTTGCGACCATGATTCGCTCTCCACATTCAATCCCGCTAAATTCTCTCGCTCTCTCCTCACCTTCCTTGAGGGTACAGACGTGCGACGAGACTCCGTAAAGGCTGTCATAGACTCCATCAGCAAAAAATACGGCGAAAATCGGCTTGCCATCGTCAATATCGGACTTGAGCAAGACACACTCCTGTGGAAAAAGACTCTCACAGAACAGCCAATGGCCGGAGTAAACCTGTGGATGCCCGGAGCTGTGGCTAACTCACAAATCCGTCGCCTCAACATCAGCCGCACACCTCTCTTCATCGTCTGCGACTCCCTCGGCACACAAATCTATCGCGGCGAATCCATCACTGCCGCTTGCGACTCCCTGAAACCTCTCGGCAAATAACATTGCCAAATGCCCAATCATATACATTTGGCAAGTTTATTTATCGTATTTTATAAAAAAATTAAGACCATTCAAATTTTTTTGCGTAATTTTGCGTAATAATCGCAGAATTTTCACTTAAATGGCAAGATATAAATTTAGCAATAATATGCTGTGGCTAATTGCGGTGGTTTTGGCTGCCGTAATGGCGGCTTGCGCCAGCATAGGGCATCCTGAGGGCGGACCTCGCGACACAGAGCCACCCGTTTTTGTCAAAAGCAATCCTATGCCCGGAGGCGTTAACGTCACCGAGCAGAAAATCGAAATCTTTTTCGACGAAAACATTAAGGTGGAAGACGTAATGAACAAAGTCGTCGTATCACCGGCTCAAAAAACCACACCACAGGTCGTCGCTAACGGCAAACGACTCGCTGTTGAGCTTAAAGACTCACTCCAGCGCGAAACAACATATACCATAGACTTTTCCGACGCTATCGCAGACCTCAACGAAGGTAATATCATCGACGGTTTCGCACTCGAATTTTCTACCGGCGAGAGCATTGACACACTTCGCATCTCCGGAATGCTCTTTGAGGCACGGACACTGGAGCCTGCGCAAGGAATTATGGTAGGATGTTACAGCAACCTCGACGACTCTGCGCTCACCACCATCCCTATGCAGCGTATCGCTAAGACAAACCAATACGGACAATTCACCATCCGAGGGCTCAAAGCCGGTAATTACCGTGTTTTCGCCATTAACGACGTAAACCGTGACTACATGTGGGACCGCTCTGAAGACGTCGCCTTCTTCGACTCTATCGTCAGCCCTACAGTGCAAAGCATCGAAGTGGTTGACACGCTCCTTAACTCTGCCGGGACTGACTCTATCTCAACTCGTCAAGGCGTCAAATACCTGCCAAACGACGTTCTCCTGACGTGGTTTAACGAGGGATATCAGTCACAATACCTCAAAAACTATTCTCGACCCGACTCAAACCGCATTTTCGTGCAGTTTGCCGCAAAAGTAGACTCTCTGCCAACACTCAAAATAGTCAGCGGAAAAAACGCCGGCAAGATAATCGATGAAACAAACAGTGTCCTCAACACACGCCTGACTCTCGACTCGCTCGACTTCTGGCTGACTGACAAGGACATAATAGCGCAAGACACTATGCAGATAGCCCTCCGCTATCTCCGAACCGACACGCTCGACAACCTAACTTGGAACACCGACACACTGAAATTCAACTTCACAAAGAAGAAAATCAAGGAGAAAAAGAAGAAAAAAGACGACGAAGACGCTGACTCTGTGCCGGAAATCATTTTCCTTGACTTCAAGTGCACATCTGGAGCGCAGCAAGACCTCAACAAAGGACTTACTTTCACTTCTTCACAGCCTCTCAAATCATTTAACCGCAGCAGTATACACCTTGAAATATTGCGCGACACAACTTGGACCGCTCTCAGAGCACCGGAAATCATCAACGACACCATTTATAGCCCACTCGCTTTTAAGGCGGCTTACAAATGGGAAGAAGGCGCAAAATACCGCCTAACCGTCGACTCTGCCGCTATCACAGGCGTATATGGCAACTGGAACAAGCCCATTAAGCATGAATTTACCGTAAAAACCATTGAAGACTACGCTACCGTATCATTCGTAATCCCTACTTCTATACATAATTTCATCGTTGAGCTCCTTAACGGAAGCGACCAGACCGTCAGACAGGTTCGCGCAGACGATGGTGTAGCAGTTTTTGACTATGTGGAGCCCGGAAAATACTACGCTCGCGGATTTATCGACGCTAACGGAAATGGTATTTGGGACACCGGAAATATCTCTAAAAAATTGCAGCCGGAGGAAGTATATTACTTCCCCAAAAAACTCGAACTCAAGAAAAACTGGGAGGTCGAGCAGCAGTGGGACCCTTACGAAATCGCTTTAGACCTTCAGAAACCGGTTGAAATCAAGAAAAACAAGCCTAAAAAGAAGAAAGGCGAGGAAGAGAAAAAGACCGACGAAGAGGAGGAGGAAGACGACTGGGCTAACCCTAACTATAATCCCAACAACCCTTACGGAAACTCCGGCAACAACAATAACAACAGCAGCCTGAGAAACATGGGCGGCGGATTTAAGACAAACCGATAATCCTCTGTCGGATACCATTTTAACCACTAAACAATGGATAATACACCACTAAATAAAGAACTTATCAGCGACACCTCTAAGTGGAGGCTTTACCTCCGCATTGCAAAAAATGCGGCAGATGTGATGCTGTATAATCCCATTGAGGACAATTCACTGATTTACAGAAAAATATCTCTTGACAGCAGCGACAATGACTCCTATTTCAAATCGCTCGAAAACGCTGTTTACGACAATCCGCTCCTGCTGTCTGATTTTGCCAAGATTTCCATCCTCGTCGAGGATTTCTGCTACCTCCTAATCCCGGAATGTGTCACAGACACAGAGCTTCAGGAAAGCCTTTTCGCAAAAGCCAACACCGGTTATTCTGCCAACGAGACTGAAATTATTGCCGACAACATTGCGCAGCTCCACGCCAGGATGCTTTTCGCCCTTCCTCACAAGGTTGTAGGATTCTTGCGCCGCGCTTTCGTAAATCCACAGATTTTCCACCACCAGACTCCACTCCTTAGATACTTTGCCGACCGTCGCCGGCACGGAAACAATGCTAAAATGTTTGTCCACCTGAGAGAAAAGTCATTAGACGTTATGGTCTATGGAAACGAAGGACTACGAATGGCTAACACATTCCGTTTCAGCAACATAGACGACGCTGTATACTACATCCTCGCAATTCGCCAAGACATGGAGCTAAACCCCGAGGCAGACGAGCTACTGATAAGCGGCGATGCTGCACTCCGTCGCAAAATCACTGAGACGCTAAAGAAATTTATAGCACATGTGATGCCCGTAATATTCCCCGGCATCATGTTCCGTGCAGGAAAAAACGCACTTTCCGTTCCATTTGACCTAATTGTAATGCCACTATGCGAATAATCAGAGGTAAATACGGCAGACGAAGATTTGACGTCCCGAAAAACATCACCGCAAGACCTACAACAGACTTTGCGCGTGAAAACATCTTTAACGTTATCGAAAACCTCATCGACTTCGACGACGAGCCTGTCGCACTCGACCTTTTCGCCGGAACAGGCGCTATCACATTCGAATTTCTCTCTCGCGGTTGCAGCAGCGTGACTGCCGTTGAAAAAGCCAATGTCCAGTCCGCCTTCATCCGTAAAGTTGCAGCTGAACTCGGCGCTGACAATCTTAACCTCATTAAAGGCGACGCGCTGAAATATGCCGCCACTTCCAGCCGTAAGTTCGACATCATTTTCGCTGACCCTCCTTACGACCTGCCCGAGTTTGAAAAAGTAGCACATACCGTGCTTAATTCCGACATGGTGAAGCCTAACACCATTTTTATCCTTGAGCACTCAAAGGCTTACGACTTCTCCTCGCTCCCTCACTTCTCAGAACACCGAGTTTACGGCTCTGTTAATTTCTCAATATTTGACTTCAGCAAATAGCGGAATATGGAAAAATTCCTGCAATACGTTTGGCAAAACCGTCTGTGGATGCCTTTATCACTCTCCACTACCGACGGGCTCCCGGTCAAGGTCTTAGACCCCGGCTGGCTGAACAAAGACGCAGGTCCTGACTTCTTCAACGCTAAAATAATCATCGGAGAACAAGAATGGGTCGGTAATATCGAAGTCCACGTCAAAGCTTCTGACTGGTACCGACATTCTCACCAATACGACAGACTCTACGACTCCGTTATTCTTCACGTCGTAAGCGTAGACGACGCAACCGTTACTCGACTTAACGGGCTCCCCGTGCCACAAGTCGTTGTAAAATGCACCGAGCAGACTGTGGAAATGTATGACAAGCTTGAAAAGGCTGGAGAACTTGACCTCATTTGCGCTTCCACAATCCCAAACATACCATCTATTTACCTCACAGACTGGGTTGATTCGCTCGGTTTTGAACGCATTTACGAAAAAGTGGAACGATTTCAGCGACACCTCGCCAATTTTTACAACGACTGGGAACAAGCTCTTTACGTCACTCTCGCTCGAGCTCTCGGGTTCGGGCATAATGGCGAAATGCTTGAGCGTGTCGCAAAATCGCTCCCACTTAACATTTTAGGAAAACACCGCGACAACCTACTCTCTCTTGAAGCCATGTTTTTAGGGCAGGCGGCACTCCTTCCCGACGTCAGTCCTGAGCCATACGTGCAGCAGATGATTGACGAATACAAATTTATGGCTGTAAAATTCTCCCTCCGGCAGCCTGAAGGCATTGCATGGCAGATGGGACGAATGAGGCCACAAAACCTACCTTACCGGCGACTCGCTGTCCTTGCCGCTCTCATAAACCGCGAGCCAAGACTATTCAGCAGAATTATGGACTGTCGCTCAATGGAAGACTTGCGCGAAATATTTCGATTTGACCTCACCGGATACTGGGCCACCGCCTCAAGCGTTTATTCACACACAGGGCTTTCACCTCTTTCGCTCAGCGACTCTTCTATCGATGTAATTATCATCAACGTTGTCGCACCACTTTTCTACGCCTACGGCGAATACACCGGCTCCGGCGAATACACCGAGCGTGCTGTCGACCTCCTAAACATGATTTCACCTGAGCACAACTCCATAGTTTCCATGTTCACCCGAGCTGGAATTAAATGCTCTTCCGCTTTTCATTCACAGGCACTTATAAGGCTCCGACGCTCTTACTGCGAACAGCGCAAATGCCTATACTGCCGCATCGGACACCTCATGATGAAAGCAACAACTGACCAAGCAAACTGTCAGCCATAGCATCACATAAGGCGCCTTTAATATCTTAATCCATACATCTTGACGCTTAAATATGGAAATTTTTACGTAATTTGTTTGCAGTGTGAAAAACTTTTTGTAGTTTTGCGACACGAAACTAAATTCACAATATTCAAACATATTTTTGATATGAAAAAACATAATTTTTATGCCGGCCCTTCTATCTTGAGTGAGTACACTATCAAGAATACTGCCGATGCTGTGCTTAACTTTGCTGATATGGGACTTTCACTCCTTGAAATCTCTCACCGTAGCAAACAATTTCAGGCCGTCATCGATGAAGCTTCTGCCCTCGTAAAAGAATTGCTCGAAATTCCTGAGGGATACCACGTCCTTTTCCTCGGTGGGGGCGCAAGCATGCAATTCTGCATGGTGCCTTTCAACCTTCTCGAAACTAAAGCTGCATATCTCGACACCGGCGTTTGGGCTCACAAGGCTATAAAAGAAGCTAAACTTTTCGGAGAAGTTGATGTCGTCGCTTCTTCTGAAGACAGAAACTACACATATATCCCTAAAAACTTCTCAGTGCCACAAGACGTTGATTACTTCCACTATACTACAAACAACACTATCTACGGCACCGAAATCCGTAAAGACCCCGATGCTGGAAAAGTAAGACTCGTGGCAGACATGTCTTCCGACATCTTCTCTCGACCTATCGACGTCTCTAAATACGACGTAATTTACGCCGGTGCACAGAAAAACCTCGCTCCTGCAGGTGTTACCATCGTTATCGTGCGAGAAGACGCTCTCGGAAAAGTTTCACGCGCAATCCCTACCATGCTTAACTACAAGACTCATGTAGACAAAGGCTCTATGTTCAACACCCCTCCGGTGCTGCCTATCTTCTCTGCACTTCAGACCCTTAAATACTACAAAATGCTCGGTGGTATTCGCGAAATTGAAAAGGTTGACATCGCAAAGGCAGCAAAACTCTACGACGCAATCGACGCAAGCCGCATTTTCGTCGCTACTGTGCCTGAACACGAAGACCGCTCTATCATGAACGTTTGCTTCGTTATGAAACCGGAATACGCAGAACTCGAAAAAGAATTTGTCGACTTCGCTACTGCACAGGGAATGGTTGGTATCAAAGGACACCGCTCTGTCGGAGGTTTCCGCGCTTCCCTTTACAACGCACTCCCTATGGAAAGCGTTGACGCACTCGTCGCTTGCATGAAAGAATTTGAAGCTAAACACTAATCAATTACGAATATGAAAGTTTTAGTCGCTACTGAAAAACCTTTCGCTGCCGTCGCTGTCGACGGCATTAAAAAGGTAATAGATGAGGCTGGATACGAACTCGCACTCCTCGAAAAATATACCGCCAAGGCTGACCTCCTCGAGGCTGTCGCTGACGCTGACGCACTGATTATCCGCTCTGACAAAGTCGACAACGAAGTCCTCGACGCCGCTAAAAATCTCAAAATCGTAGTTCGCGCCGGTGCCGGATACGACAACGTAGACCTCGCCGCAGCTACCGCTCACAACGTGTGCGTTGAAAATACACCCGGACAAAACTCTAACGCCGTCGCAGAACTCGTTTTCGGTATGACCGTAATGGCTGTCAGAAACATGTACGACGGCACTTCAGGCTCCGAGCTTAAAGATAAAACCCTCGGTATACAGGCTTTCGGACAGGTGGGGCGTAACGTCGCACGCATTGCTAAAGGCTTCGGCATGGAAGTTAGCGCACTCGACCCTTATTGCCCTGATTCAGTAATGGAAGAAGCCGGTGTACGTCCCGTTCATTCCGTTGAAGAACTTTACAAACAAAACAAATTCGTTTCACTCCATATACCGGCTACAGACGAGACTCGACGCTCTATCGGATACGACCTAATCAAACTTCTTCCAAAAAACGGCGTCCTTATCAACACCGCGCGTAAAGAAGTCATCGACGAAGAAGGACTCACCCAAATCCTTCGCGAACGTCAGGACATCAAATATGTCGCTGACATCAAGCCCGACTGCGCCGACGCTCTGAAAGCCGAATTTGGCAACCGTGTATTCTTCACACCGAAGAAAATGGGCGCACAGACCTCTGAAGCAAACATCAACGCAGGTATTGCAGCAGCACACCAGATTGTTGCTTTCCTCCGGGATGGCTGCGACCGATTCAGAGTCAACAAATGACATTTATATAACACCTTCTATCGTGACTTTTCACGACAACAAATAGGCTTGGCATCTCTACTAAGCCTATCTTTCTTTTCTCCATCCCCTCTATTATCTATTATCTATTCAATATTCTCTGTGCACTATTCTCTATCCTTATCCCTCTGATTACCATCATGTTATCGTAGGGACGTGACGTGTCACGTCCGCCCCATCAGGCGTGGCTCCCGCCATCCGGCAGGCTCGGAGAGCATGCTGTAATGCGAAAGACCTGGCAAGGAGCGCAGCAACGACGCCTGGTCATATCCATTCCTCCTACCTCGTGGCTCGGAGAGTCACGTCTAATGGTATCCATTCGTCCATAAACGATAAACCTTAAACGCTCAACGCTCGCCCTCTCTATTCACCATTATCTATTATCTATTCACTATTCACTAAAATAGTCGGGGACCACACCTCTCGGTACAGTCCCACATTTATAAT
>JBJECS010000254.1:0-8174 GCA_051871335.1 Muribaculaceae bacterium
TGATTTTTCTTATACACCGGGCGTAAAAATTTATCTTTTTTATGTACCTTTGCATGATAAAAAACATAAAAGCATGACTCACCGCGAAATACTCAGGCTTGCCATACCGTCGATAATAGCGAATATCACTGCGCCGCTGATGGCGATGGTGGATACGTCTATAGTTGGTCATATCGGGAGTGCGATATATATAGCAGCGATAGCGGTTGGAGGTTCTCTGTTTAATCTGCTATATTGGGGTTTTGCATTTTTGCGAATGGGGACGAGCGGCATGACGGCTCAGGCATATGGTGCGGGCGACGAGAGAGAGCGGCGAGTGATATTGCAGCGGTCACTGTTTGTGGCTGTGGGTATAGGCTTGATGATGATAATGCTGCAGCGCCCTTTAATCCACCTGATTATGAGATTTATGGAGGTGGAGGGAGAGACGGCTATGCTTGTAGAGACGTATTGCGGCATCTGTATTTATGGTGCTCCGGCAATGCTTTCGACATATGCAATATCGGGGTGGTTTATAGGCAGTCAGGATACACGCCGCCCGATGTGGATTTCTATTGCGGTGAATGTGGTAAATATCGTTGTGAGCCTTGTGCTTGTGTATTTGTTTGATATGTCGCTAAAAGGAGTTGCAACGGGTACGCTTGTAGCGCAATGGGCAGGTGTAATTTTAGGCGTGATGTTCTTGTGGCGTGATGGGGTTAAAATCTTAGGAGAGGCGATGCGCTCGGTATTGGACTTGAAGGAGATGAAGCGATTTTTCAGTGTGAATACAGATATTTTTTTACGGACGATGTGCCTGATAGCGGTGACACTGTGGTTTACTCGCGCCGGGTCGCTACAGGGCGATGTAATGCTTTCGGTTAATGCGATATTGATGCAGTTTTTCATCATCTTTTCCTATTTCATAGACGGGTTTGCGTATGCCGGCGAGGCTTTGGCAGGAAGGTTTACGGGTGCGAGGGATGAGGGAAATTTGCGCAAGGCGACAGGTATGCTGTTTCGATGGGGCTGGGGGATAGCGTCGGTTTTTACGGCGGCATATTTCTTTTTCGGTGACATATTCCTGTCGTGCTTGAGCGATAATGAGGCAGTGCGAGCGGCATCAGAGCCATATATCGTATGGATAGCATTGGTTCCGTTTGCCGGGGTGTCGGCTTTTATTTGGGACGGAATATATATAGGCATGACCAGAACCAGAGCAATGCTGCTGAGCATGTGTCTGGCGATGGTGGTGTTTTTTGTGGCGTATTTCGTATTGTTCCCGATTTATGGCAATGGCGCACTATGGTTTGCGTTTATTGTTTACCTCTGTGTCAGGGGAATAGTTCTGTGGGTGGTGAGCAAACGAATTAGTGGCAGGAATAAGTGACGCTTATTTTTTGAGGGAGAATCGGAATTCGAGTCCGCCGTCACGTCGGTTTACAGCATCGATAGTGCCGCCATGAAGAATAATTGCGTTTTTGACGATAGAAAGCCCGAGTCCGGTACCGCCCATTTTTCGTGAGCGACCTTTGTCGATGCGGTAAAAACGCTCGAAGAGGTGCGGGAGATGCTCGTCAGCCACACCAATCCCGTTGTCGGCAAATATAACAGAATAAAACTCGCCGTCGTCTGCGGTTTTGATTTCAATCTTGGAGCCACCGGAATAAGCGATAGCATTGTCGATGAGGTTTCTGAAGACAGACATCAGTATTCCGGCATTAGCGGTGAGAGGTAAATCTCCAGCGGTTTCGACGTGAATCTCCACATTAGAGTCGGGATGTGCAATTTCGCTTTCATCCACGGCGTCGGAGATTATTTCGGAGAGAGATACTGTACTCATTTCTATAGCCTGTGAGCCGTCTTCCATACGAGTGATGAGAGAGACATCGTCGAGGAGAGAGCGAAGCCTGCTGGTGTTGTCGTAACTTCGGCGTAGAAATTCAATACGTTTTTCATCTGAAAGTTCAGGATGGTCAAGAAGAGTCTCGAGGCAGACTTGAATTGCAGCGACCGGGGTTTTGAGCTCGTGGTTTATGTTGTTTGTGAGCTGTCGTTTGATGCGGATTTTTTCTTGCTCCTCGTGGATAGCAATTTCGTGCTGTCTGTCTCGCTCGACGATGGCTTCTTGGAGGCGTGAGTAAAGTCGGACAATATGGCTTGAGATAGAACCTAATTCATTGTCGGGGAATGCGAGGTCGGCATAAATACGCTCACCCTTTTCAGCTCGCGCGGCAAAGTCGTTAAGACGAGAAATGACAACACCGGCTCGCCAAGTGACGAAATAACCTATGATGCTGAAAACCAATGTGATGCCGAGCATAATCCAAAGAAATGCGCCATCTGTGGCGAGCATTTGCTGGAGAGAGTGGTCGTAAGGTACGGCACTGCGCACGATGTGGCTTTTGCCGAGAGTGGCGGAGTAGAAAAACGGGGTGTCGGTGGTTTTAGATTTTCTCATGACAGTGTACCCCTTTCCCGTTGCGAGCGCCTGTGCGATTTCAGGGCGAGAGATGTGGTTGTCGCTGACGGTATTAGGCTTGAAAGCGTGGTCGTAAAGGACGTTTCCATGCATATCCATGATAGTGATGCGTAAATCTTTGAGATTCATGTTGCTCTGCCCGATGTCTGCGAGCGGTGCTCCCTGAGATTCGAGTGCGTCTAAGATATGCGAGTTGTTAACCTGTAGCATAGTGTCGATGCTCTCAATTTTGAGAGATTTCTCACGGTGGTATTGGTATGCAATAAAACATCCGACCATAGTCCAAGAGAAAAACATGAGGACGAGGAATTGCCTCAAGTGAAAAGAAAATCTAAATTTCAAATCCGTAGCCATAACCAGAGCGAGTAATAATTTTGTTGCCTAAATCACCTAATTTTTTGCGAAGGCGAGTGATGTTTACATCCACAACGCGGTCTACAACCACCACGTTTTGTTCCCAGACTCGAGAAAGGATTTCGTTTCTTGAGAAGATTCTGCCGGGGCAAGAGACGAGCATAAGGAGGATTTCAAATTCTTTGCGCGGCATTTTAATTTCTTTACCGTCGAGTGTGACAGTCTTAGCGTCCGGGTCAACGGTGAGGTTCTCAATAGTAATAACGTTTTTTTCTGCGGATGAGTTTACTGCAGGAGTAAGAGTGCGACGTAAGACGGCGTTTACGCGAGTCATGACGTTTCGTATGGTGTAAGGCTTGTAAATGTAGTCATCAGCACCGATATTTAGCCCAGCCACCATGTCGTCTTCGTTGTCTTTTGCGGTGAGGAAAATAATAGGGATGTTTTTTGTGTCGTCGTCAGCCTTAAGTATTCTGGCGAAGGTGAAACCGCTCATTTGAGCCATCATAATATCGAGAAGGATAAGGCTGTATTGCGAAAGAGGTTTCATTTGTAGAGCTTCCTCAGCGCTGTTCGCCACATCAACGCTAAATCCGGCAATTTCCAGATTGAATTTTAACACTTCACATAGGGTGTCTTCGTCGTCTACCACGAGGATTTTCGTCACTGCCATAATCGTCAAATTTATTTGTGATGTATTCTCAGTGCAAATTTACGTTTTTTGTAGGAAAGGAGTGGTGGGCCGGGGAAAATTTAATAAAAATTTAATACTATAATTTGAGGGGAGCATTTTTATTTGTATTCCGGAGTAAAAACTCACAAATTGGCAGTTAGATGGTTAAAAGGTTGAAATATAGCTTGTTGTGTATTTTGCGGCATGGTGCTGCAAAAAAAATGTGTAAAAATATGAGAGAAATTCAAAAAATGTGTGTACTTTTGTGTAAAAAGAAAAAGTAATATCCATAAAGCACAGTCCCTAAGGTATGAGCGAATATAATAAGACCCCGGAAGAAGAGGAGAAAATGATAGAAGCTGCGTTCAAGGAGTTGTTGGACGGGTATATCAACAGTAACCACCGGAAGAAGGTGGAGATAATAAAGCGTGCGTATGCATTTGCAAAAGAAGCGCACAAAGGGATACGCCGTCGCTCCGGCGAGCCGTATATCCTTCATCCAATAGCAGTGGCACGAATAGCGAGCAAAGA
The DNA here is from genome assembly GCA_051871335.1 of Muribaculaceae bacterium. Lineage (GTDB taxonomy): Bacteria > Bacteroidota > Bacteroidia > Bacteroidales > Muribaculaceae > CAJUPY01. The sequence continues at coordinate 4,020 of JBJECS010000254.1, forward strand.
GATAGGTCTTGGTTCAACGTCAATATGTGCGGCGTTGCTGCACGATGTGGTAGAAGATACAGAGTATACTGTAGAGGATATAGAACGCAATTTCGGGCCAAAGATAGCTCAACTGGTAGCAGGTCTGACGAAGATATCAGGAGGGATTTTCGGAGAGAAAGCGTCAGCCCAGGCAGAGAATTTCCGTAAGCTGCTGCTGACAATGTCTGAAGACATACGCGTGGTGCTGATAAAGATGGCAGACCGCCTCCACAATATGCGTACCTTGGGCTCAATGGCACTGGCAAAGCAGTATAAGATAGCGGGTGAGACCCTCTATATCTATGCGCCGCTGGCACATCGCCTTGGTCTTTTCGCGATAAAGACAGAACTTGAAGACCTTGCCTTCAAGTATGAGCATCCGAATGAGTATGCTCATATCTCTGAACAAATCCGCAAGAGCGAGGAGAAGCGTCAAAAGGTATATACGAGTTTTTCCGAGCCGATAATTGAGGGACTTAAGGCAATGGGACTGACATTTGAGGCGAAGGCACGCATGAAATCTGTCTATTCCATCTGGAACAAGATGATAAAGAAGCACGTTCCGTTTGAGGAAGTTTATGACCTGTATGCGATGCGAATAGTGTTTGAATGCGACGACCTGACGCAGGAGGGAGTTATGTGCTGGAATATATACAACATGATTTCTAAAATCTATAAGCTACACCCAACGCGTACACGCGACTGGATAAACCAGCCTAAGGCAAATGGCTACCGCGCACTGCACATGACAGTGATGGGAGCAGACGGCAACTGGGTGGAAATACAGATACGTTCACGCCGCATGGATGAAATCGCCGAGAAAGGCTTTGCCGCACACTGGAAATATAAAATAGGCGAGGGAGAGGAGGAGAGCGAGCTGAGTGCGTGGCTCCAGACAATCAAGGATATCCTCGATGACCCGAACCCAAATGCGATAGACTTTCTGGATACGCTGAAACTCAATCTGTTTGCGTCAGAAATTGTGGTGTTTACGCCGAAGGGCGAGTTACGCAACCTGCCGGCAGGAGCGACGGTCCTTGACTTTGCGTTTGAGCTACACTCAGAGCTTGGCGCGCACTGTATAGCGGGCAAAGTCAACCATAAGCTTGTGCCTCTGAGCCACAAACTTGCGAGTGGAGACCAGGTTGAAATCCTGACGTCACAGTCTCAGATGCCACGCCAGGAATGGCTGTCATTCCTTGTGACGGCACGCGCCAAGACCGGTCTGCGGCAGGCGCTGAGCCATGCAATAAAGCCAGTAATCGCCAAGGGACGAGAGATTTACCTGAAATTTCTTGACGACAATGCGATAAACGAGACAAATGAGATATTCACGAAGCTGATAGGCAACTATCATGCACAAAACCGTGATGATTTTTACTATAAGATTGGAAATGAGGAGATTACACTTGATGAATATGCTGTAAAACTCGTGAAGAAGCAGAGTGAGTCGTTCTTGTCGCGCATGCTTTTCCGCTCACGCAAAAAACAGACTGAGACTCAGGTGGAACGCCCGAAAATCAATACAAAGGAGACTTATATCCTTCACCGCGACGAGAAAGGTGCGAATTTCAAAATCGCAGACTGCTGCTCACCAATCCCGGGCGACCAGGTACTGGGCTTTGTAGACGATGACAATGAGGTGGAGGTTCACTCAATAGACTGTCCTCGCGCCATGGCTCTGAAGTCGAGCTACGGACCGCGCATAGTTTCAACAAAATGGGATGTGCAGACGGGGTCTTTCCTGGCACGCATTCATATAGAGGGGATAGACCGCTTCGGAATCCTTCAAGAGCTAATCTTCATGATATCATCACACCTTGCCATAGACATCCGCAAGCTGGACATCGAGGCGGAAAAAGAGGTATTCCACTGCGACCTGTGGATAAACGTGGCAGACAGCGCGATTGCCAATGACCTGTGCGACAAGGTAAAGACAGTGAAAGGAGTGCAGACGGTGTCTCGCATCAATTAGTGCAAACTATTGCCGGCTGATATGTGTTTAATAATATATTTGTCGATATATGAATAAGCAAAACATAATCCGAGGTCTGATTTTCGTCATTGCGGCAGCATTGGCGATAATCTTCTTCCCCCGCAAAAACGATACACAGTTTACATATCAGCTAAACCGCCCGTGGGCACATCAGCTGCTCACCGCCCCATTTGACATACCAATTTACCTTGATTCAATCTCCAAGGCGGAGAAAATAGACTCGATAAACAAGGTCTTTATCCCGGTATTCAAGGAGGACAAGAGCATTGTGGCATCTCTGTTTGCAGATATAGATACTCTCTCCGGCATATCCGTGGCGCAGAAATCAAGACTGAAGGCGGAACTTGACAGGATGTATGCCAAGGGAATTATAGACCCGGCGGCGGAAAAAGTTGTAAAAGAGGGAAAGCTGCAAGAGGTTAGATTTCTCAGAGGGAATACGCTGGTGCGCAAAAGTGCGGATTTTCTTACTCCGCGCGAGGCATACAGCGAGCTTAACAGCATTTTCGGACTTAACAATGACATACACCAGGCAATCAGCAAGGCGCATGCGGCGGGGAAAATCCTTCCCAATATATTGCCGGATAGCCTTGCGAACAGCCGTCTATACCGAGAGCAGCTTCAGCCAATAGAGGCGGCAATAGGCGTTTTGCAGAAAGGCGAGCGAATAGTGGACAGGGGGGAGAAGGTAACACCTCAGATATACTCGATATTGCAGACCTATGAGCAGATGACGGACAAGAACGACCGCGCTGTAAATACCGGGGATTTCTCAACGGCATTCGGGCAGTCGCTATTTGTAATAATACTGTTTGCTGCGCTATATTTCTACCTGTATATCTATCGCCGCACAGAGTTTGACTCCCCGAAGCGTCTACTTGCGATAGTGACTTCAATCGTGGGTCTATACATAGGGGCTGCCATAGCATCAAAGGTCTTGACGGCAGGTCTTTACATAATACCGTTTGCGATATTGCCGATAATGGTGACAGTGTTTTTCGACTCTCGCACAGCTCAATTTTGCAACATAATAGAAGTGCTGCTGTGTGCTGTTCTTGCGGCATATCCACTTGAGTTTGTGGTGGTGCAGATGCTTGGTGGAATAGCGGCGATATTCTCGTTGCGCGAGCTTTCCCGCCGTTCTCAGCTTCTACGGACGGCGCTGTTTGTGTTTCTTGCATACACATTCTCGTTTATAGCGTTTGAGCTGATGCAGTCAGGCGGCATGAATGCGGGGACGTGGCGCGTGGTGCTATATTTCTTTGCAAATGCAGTGTTAATCTCATTTGCGTATATTCTGATTTTCATATTCGAGAAACTCTTTGGTCTGACGTCGATGGTTACGCTTGTGGAGCTATGTGATATAAATAATTCTCTACTGCGGAACCTTTCAGAGGAATGTCCCGGAACGTTCCAGCATTCGATGTCGGTCAGCACGCTTGCGAGCGGTGCGGCACTGAAAATAGGGGCAAATGTCCTTGTGGTACGTGCCGGAGCTTTGTATCATGATATAGGGAAGACAGTAAATCCGGCGTTTTATACAGAAAACCAGCATGGTGTAAATCCTCATGACGCTCTGACGCCGGTACAGAGTGCCGGCATCATTATCCGCCATGTGACAGATGGTCTAAGGCTTGCGTCGGAAAACAAATTGCCACAGGTGCTTAGCGACATGATAAGCCAGCATCATGGGTGTGGACTTGTAAAATATTTCTACAAGACATACGAAAAGCAGCATCCGGGTGAGGAGATAGACAAGTCTCTGTTTACATATCCGGGTCCAAATCCGACGACCCGTGAGGCGTCAATCCTGATGATGGCGGACTCCGTTGAGGCAGCTTCGCGCTCTATGACGGAACATTCAAAGGAGGCAATCGAGGGTCTTGTGAACAATATTATCGATAGCCAGATAGTGGCCGGACTTCACAATGAGTCGCCTATCTCGTTCCGTGATATTCATTTGATAAAGGAATCGTTTATTTCACGTCTGCGCACGATGTATCATGTCAGGGTGGCGTATCCGAAATAGGGAATAGAGTGGTGTGTGAGCGTTGAGCGTGTATGGTTTATCGTTGAGCGACGAATGGATACCATAAGACGTGACTCTCCGAGCCACGAGGTTGGATGGTTGAGCATGA
>JBJECS010000255.1:0-8169 GCA_051871335.1 Muribaculaceae bacterium
TGATTTTTCTTATACACCGGGCGTAAAAATTTATCTTTTTTATGTACCTTTGCATTATAATCCATTGATATGCAAATTTTCAAAAGAAATATTATACTCCTAATCCTGGCAATAGTGGCTATTAATAGTGCACACGCCGATACATGGATTGTTGCCGGAACAGCTGCTACAAACAACGGCAGCACCATTATTGCCGCTACCGATGACACCACCAGGTGGAACGGATTTTTCTCCACAAACATACATGGTGTCACAGCTCTCGCCGCCGAAGTCCTCGGAGGTTTTGCGCCAGACCCCGAATTTGCCGCAACCGAGATAGCGCTTCGTCTCACCGACAATGCCACATCATGCCGCGAGGCTATACTTTCACTCTCAGACATTCTGCAAACCGCTCCCGTCGGAAACACTTACGCCACTATAGCCATTGCTGACGCGAGGGAGGCATGGATTATTGAATATGCAGGGAAAGGAGAATGCGGAGCACTTTGGGCTGCTGTCAGATTACCGGACACTGCCACATGTGTATATTCCGGAAAGGCTATGCTGCACAAATTGCCACAAAAAGACTACAGAAATTGTATCTATTCTCCGGAAATACTCCAATATGCCAAACAGGCTCACAAATTTGCGGGAGAGAGAGCAGAACTTGACTTCGCAAAATGCTTTGCGCCTGCAAGATATGCAGAACCAGACAACAACTGTAAACTGGTATACTCTAACCTTTACGCCCCTACTTCCACCGAAAGCTATTGGCGTATACCCAACCGCCATATTTCCATTTATGACATTGCGAAAACACTTAGAAATCAGCAATATAGCCACGCATATTATTCCTTTATCGCAGACGCAAACTCCGCTCGCGAAGACTATATGCGTAGCCTCATATACTATGCCCCGGGCAGCCCGGAATTTTCCGTATTCTTGCCAATCTTCAGAAATGCGCAAGCAATTCCGGATATCCTTGACCCACAACAGAATACACAAATATATTCACTGCTTGACAGCATAGAAAACGGCATAAAAAACCGTCAAATTCCAAGGAGAGAGTTACGAAGCCTTCAAATATCACTTGAAGACTCAATATCGGTGGATGTAAAGGTCGCTCTTGAGCAAATTCCGGAATTTGATGACGAAGAGATATCAATAGAGCTTCTAAAAGACCTTGCAGACATCTGGGCACAAAAGTTTGCGGAGAACTATCAGACACTCTTAGACAAATACTGCCGAAACAAAGAAACAGAATAATTAAATAATTTACAACATATTCCATTCAAAATGAAACGACTACTATCAGCATTCGCAATCATTGCATCGCTCGACGCAATCGCCTGCACAAGCTTAATCGCCACAGCAGGTGCAACAACAGACAATAGCAATTTCATCACATACGCCGCAGACTCACACTCACTCTATGGCGAGCTATACAACTATCCCTCAGCAGATTATCCAACCGGTTCGATGAGAATTGTCCGTGAATGGGACACCAATGCATACCTGGGTGTAATTCCCGAAGCAAGCCACACATATCAGGTAATCGGGAACATGAACGAACACGGACTCGCAATTTCGGAATCTACATGGGGAGGGCGTCCTGAACTTGGCGAGCCAAACGGAATAATTGACTATGGCTCACTGATATACATTGCACTCCAACGCTGTAAAACTGCTCGTGAAGCCATTTCTGTAATGACTTCTCTCGTAGAGGAATATGGATATGCATCTTCAGGTGAGTCTTTCTCAATCGCAGATGCAGACGAAGTGTGGATTATGGAGCTTATCGGCAAGGGAAAAGAAGAGAAGGGTGCTGTTTGGGTAGCACGCCGCATTCCTGACGGATACATTTCAGGTCATGCAAACCACGCACGCATACACCGTTTCCCACTCAATGACCCGGAAACACTATACGCAAAGGACGTAATAAAATTTGCGCGCAAAAAAGGCTATTTCAATGGCAAAGACGAAGATTTTGACTTCTCAAAAGCTTACGCAGTAACCGACTTTGGTGCACTTCGTGGCTGCGACGCGCGCGTTTGGGCTTTTTACAACAAATATAGCGACAATGCAGAGCAATACCTCCCATGGATAAACGAGGCGAAAGGCGAGCCTATGCCACTGTGGGTAAAACCCAACCGCAAACTTACAGCAGAAGACATGAAATGGATGATGCGCGACCACTTTGAAGACACTCCATTCGACATGACAAAGGACGCTGGCGCAGGTCCATTTACAGTGCCTTACCGCTACCGACCAATGACGTTTAAAGTTGACGGTAAAGAATACACAAACGAGCGCGCAATCGCTACTCAGCAGACCGGTTTCTCTTTTGTGGCACAGCTCCGCAGAGACGTTCCGGAATCACTCCGCGGCATTCTCTGGTTTGGCACCGACGACGCAAACACCTGTGTATATCTCCCTATCCTGTGTAAAGTCACACGCACACCACGCCAGCTCGGCAAGGGAGACATAGTTACACTTGATTGGGATGCAAACTTTTGGGTAAACAACTATGTAGCAAACCAAGCCTACAGCCGCTACAGCCGCATGATTCCCGACATTCGTAAGGTACAGTCTGCGCTCGAAAATGCTATTGTAGCTGAAGTCAAAGCACTTGAAAACGACCCCGACATGAAAGATGCCGATAAAGCCAAAGTCAAGTCACAGGCACTCGCAGACAAGTGGGCGGAAAAAGCTACTGAAGACTATAAAAAGCTCGGCGACTACCTATTTGTGAAACATCTTGACGGAAACGTGAAGAAAGAAGACGAAAACGGATTTATCTACAGCAAAGACGGCATGCCTGTATACCCAAACTTCCCGGGATACGACAACGAAGAATACTATCGCTCTATCGTGCGCAGCGCGGGAGACAGACTTGAAGTAAAAGAGCCTGAACAGAACTAAATCAATCAGGAAATTGTTGATTTCAAAGACCTGTGAATAACTCTTATACAAAAAAAGGCAGAAATGACATACCTATTCCTCATACTCGGACTTGCATTGCTCCTCTTGGGGGCAAACTACCTCGTTGATTCCTCCGTAGCCCTCGCTCAAAAGGCTAAAATTTCAAATTTTGTCATAGGGCTCACGATAGTAGGAATGGGTACGTCTTCACCCGAGCTTTTCGTGTCTATATCATCGGCTTTACACGGAGCCGGTGATGTTGCACTTGGTAACGTCATAGGCTCAAATATATGCAATATACTGCTGATATTAGGACTCACCGCAGCAATTTTCCCATTTGACATAGAGCGCACTACCTACCGTCGCGACATACCATTTGCCATTGCCGCAACACTTATCGTAATAGTCTTTGCGTCAGACACTTTGCGATTTGAAGGGAAAAACATCCTTAGCCGCACAGATGCAGTAGTGCTTCTCATAGTATTTGCCCTGTATATGGGGTATGTGGTAATGAAAGACTGGAAAAGCGGGGGAACAGATGATGAGGAATGCACCTCCTCTCTCGCCGGAAAAAGTCCTATCTTGCTTATCCCCATAGCTTTATTATCACTTGCGGCGCTACTTTTCGGTGGACAGATGTTTTTAGACTCGGCACAAGGCCTTGCAAAACAGTGGGGTATGAGCGATGCTGTCATCGCCATTACAATCGTAGCAATAGGCACCTCGCTCCCTGAGCTTATTACATCGGTGGTGGCAGCAATAAAGCACAATCCCCAGCTTGCATTGGGCAATGCTATTGGCTCCAATATTTTCAATCTACTATTCATTCTGGGCATCACCGGTGCAATAAAACCAGTTGAAATTCAAGGAATTAATATTATAGACTACGCAGTAATGACACTCGCTATTATCCTCACATTCGTAGTGGTGTTCACCTTTGGGAAAAAAAGATTTGACCGTATAGAGGGCATAATCTTCCTCGCAATCTATATTATTTACACAATCTATTTGTTACAACGAATATGAAAAAGCGCCTAATTCTCTCCATTCTACTAATTTTCAGTGTATTAACAGCGAACGCAGACCGCGAATCAGACCGCAGACAGGCTGAAAAATATGATAAGGAAGCCGAATATTACCAGCGGAAAGCTGACGGGTATTATCGAGATGCTGAAGACTATCGCCGCAAAGCGATGAACCACCTAAACGATGCCCAATATTACTTGAAAAACGGCAACGTGTACAATTCCATCTCAGCCACAGACCGCGCACGCTCTGAAATCCGGTCATATGAGTCTAAAACAAATCAAGCCAAGTCTGCCGAGCGCACCGCACAAGACTACCGCAAACGCGCCGAAAGATTGAGAAGATAAAAAATATTAAAAAAATTTCAAACAATTCTGATTTTTAATTGTTTAATAAAATATTTATTTATAACTTTGCACATTGCAAACTACGGTAAAAAGAAATGAGACAATTAAAAATTACCAAATCAATCACGAACCGCGAGAGTGCGTCGCTCGACAAGTACCTACAAGAAATTGGTCGCGAAGAGCTGATTAGCGTGGAAGAAGAAGTGGAACTTGCACAGAAGATTCGCGAGGGCGATGAACGCGCCCTTGACAAATTGACCCGTGCAAATTTGCGCTTCGTCGTTTCAGTTGCTAAACAGTACCAAAACCAGGGGCTCAGTCTTCCGGACCTTATAAACGAAGGCAATCTCGGCTTGATAAAAGCAGCACAAAAATTCGACGAAACTCGAGGGTTCAAATTCATCTCCTATGCCGTATGGTGGATTCGTCAATCCATTCTGCAAGCGCTCGCAGAGCAGTCACGTATCGTGCGCCTTCCTCTAAACCAGGTAGGCTCGCTGAACAAAATCAGCAAGGCCCTATCAAAGTTTGAGCAGGAAAATGAACGCCGACCTTCAGCTGAAGAGCTCGCCGATACACTCGATGTGCCTGTAGATAAAATTGCCGATTCACTAAAAGTCTCAGGTCGTCATATTTCTGTAGACGCACCATTCGTAGAAGGCGAAGACAATTCACTTCTTGACGTCCTCACAAATGACGACTCGCCAATGGCAGACGCGACACTCAACCAGGAGTCACTTTGCAAAGAAGTGGACCGTGTGCTCCACCAACTTAGCGACCGTGAACGCGAAATCCTGAAATTGTTTTTCGGTATCGGTTGCCAGGAAATGACACTGGAAGAAATCGGCGCAAAATTTGACCTTACACGGGAACGTGTACGCCAGATTAAGGAGAAAGCTATCCGTAGGCTTAAAGGGCAGAAATCCCGTCCACTCAAAGCCTATCTCGGACAGTAATTTTTACATTTGATTTTTACAGTTTACACCGGGAGGAGCAAAATCTTGCTTCTCCCGGTGCAATTTTAGGACCTAACAATCTTTGATTTCAAAAAATAATTTGTATATTTGCAACATATACTCAAAATCAACAATATGAAGAAGTTTCTCACCATCACACTGGCTATCATAACATTCCTCACAGCATCCGCGTGGGGACAAAAAGGACATGACGTAACAGCATTCATAGCAGAACAGCACCTGACGACCACTGCACGACTGAAAGTTGCAGGGCTTCTCAAGGGTCGCTCAATGGTTTATTGGGCAAATTGGCTTGACAATGCCTCTCATACCCCGGACTATGAATACACAAAGACCTGGCACTACAAAAACATTGACGCAGACCAAACATACGAAGACTGCACTCTCAACCCAAAAGGCGACGTAGTTTCCGCACTCAAGACCCAAATTGAAGTTCTCGCAGACTCTACCGCAAAGGATGAGCAGAAATCTCTTGCCCTGAAAATCGTCATTCACCTTATGGGCGACCTTCATCAACCAATGCATTTGGGACACCTATCGGATAAGGGTGGAAACAGTGTGAAATTAGACTACTTCGGACGCGAGAACAATCTCCACTCAATATGGGACACGCAGCTCGTGGAAAGTGCACACAAGTGGAGCTACTCTGAATGGCAGTACAACCTTGACCGCATAACGACTGAAACTGAAAGCCGTATCATGCAAGGCGACATTGACGAATGGGCAAAGCAGACATATCTACTTGCGACAAACATCTACAACTATTTCAAACCGGGCATCCGTGTATCCTACGACGATGTAGCCCGCTGGGCACCGGTAATAGAGCGCCAGTTCCTACTTGGAGGTGTACGCCTTGCCGCTGTACTTAACGAAGTGTTTAAGTAGAGCCTGTAGAATATTTCGTCTTCTGCAAAAAGACGCCAAAATCCCGTTAAAACAAATGCTATGTGCGTGGTTATGTGGGATTTTAGTGGATTTGTATTGCGTTTGGAGCGGAGTTTTGAGCACAAACAATAGACGTTCAATCACCGCAAATAGCGCATTTGTGAAAAAAATTTAAAACATTTGTCAAATAATCTTAAATCTATTGACTTCGGGATTTTTATTTATTAATTTTGCAGCGTCAATATTTCACTAAATAACTTTTACAGAAAGTCGCCGTAAATCGTCGGATTCTGCTCAAATATTAATTTCCGTTTTTAAGTCATGTATTATTTGTATTGACTTTTGAGTGTATGTATCGACATCTTAGTTAACCATAAATTTACAAACAAAAAAACAACCAAAATCATGAAAAAATTAAAATTCACAATGTGCTTCGGCTTATTCACACTCTGCATGACAGCACTCTCGACAATGTCTGCCTCGGCAGAAACGCCCCGCACAGCAATCGTAAATCCCGGGGAGGATGCCACCAAATCTGTACGCATAAACTGGCACAGCGACCTTGAAGGTCCTGAAACGTATTGTTTCTACACAACTGCTGATGACACAGAATGGGCAAAAGCGCAGCGAGTAGAGCCTACACGCGAAGAATGTGAGGTATTTGACGGTATGTATTCAAAAACAGCAGCTAACGAAGACTATTATGAAAGTGCACGTTTTATCCGTAACGTGGCATCAATTGATGGTTTACAGCCTGGAACAAAGTACATGTATCGTCTTGGCAACGTTTCTGAAGGCGATATAAGGTATTTCTCCACTCTGCCGGACAATGGTACCTGGACTGCTGCAATTATCTCAGATTTTCACTCATACGCACCACTGCCAAACCGCACCAAAGTGGCGATGGACATGCTTAGCAAACTAAAAGAGGTAAATGGAGCGGATTTTGATATGATATTGCACCTTGGTGACGTAGCAGCCTGGGGCGGCAGCTACTCATTTTGGGAAAAGCTTTATGACGAGCCATATTTCCGCAACTATATGTGGGCGGGTGTCAATGGCAACCATGACAATATGGACCGCACGAACACATATAACGGCAACCAATTTTTCAAAAATGTCAATGCCAACCCTCTTAACGGCTATGGCGCAGAAGAAGGCGTATGCTATTATACCAAACTCGGCGACGTGCTGCTAATCGCACTCAACAGCGAAGCCATGCGCAGTCCTGAAGGACTTGCAGAGGCACAAGAATGGGTGAAAGACGTCATTGCCAATAACCCATCAAAATACACAGCTGTTATGGAGCACTATCAGTGGTTTTATGGCGAGCAAGGCAAAACTTCACAATATTCTCGGTGGAACACAGTTTTCGACAAATACGAAGTGGACTTAGCATTAGGTGCTAATAATCATATCTACGTATCTACAAACCCAATTTACAATGGCGAAATAGTTGATGACGGATGCGGCACAGTCTATATCCAGTCACCTTCATCAGACAATGAGCGTGGCATGAGCATGAGTGACCTCACAGACAATCTTGACTTAATAAAATATCGCTGGACAGAGGGACAAAGCACAGTAGGCGCAATGCTGATGAAAGTAACTCCTGAAAACATCACCATTTCCCTTTACGACCGTAACGGGACATTGAAAGACGAAAACATTATCTGCGTACGCGTACCGAGCGAGGTGCCGGCAGTTGTAGAGTCTGTCAGTATTAAGGATTTAGATGCAGTAAGTCCCCTACACCCTCTTGATATCGCCTTTTCACGCCGCATGGAGCGCAGTTCTGTAGAAGAAGCATTGTCTGTAAACAACGATGGCAAAGTGACCTTGCAGTGGCTAAATGACTATAACCTGCGAGTAGATATTTCACAGCTCATCCCGGAGCAGACATATACACTGACTATTGACGGCACTAAGGCTCGTAATTCACAAACGCTACAGAACCTTGACGGTGACGGAGACGGCACAGAGGGAGGAGATTATGTATTCCGTCACTTCCTTGACCAGCAGCGCAATCGGCG
>JBJECS010000256.1:0-8153 GCA_051871335.1 Muribaculaceae bacterium
TAAAATATCTCGGAGATAACAGATTTGAGGCTCTTGAGACAGAAAACAGCTCGATCCGTCCCGGGGACAGTTTTTCCTGCCTTATGTTTCAGAAAGGCCGTCCGCTGTATATGGACATGTTTCAGCGATGTGGAGAGCCTGAAGCCTCTGCTGCAAACTCCCGCTACGCCGTAGGTCAAGACAATGGACTTACAGCGGTGGAAGTAATGCATTAATCAAGCGAAGAGAGCGCGAAAAGCCTCTTCAACTTTGCTGACTTCCGTGATTTTTATTTTGCGGGAGGCTGTGTCGATGCCTTTGAGGTTGTTTTTGGGGATAATAATCTCCTCCATACCGAGCTTTTCAGCCTCTGTAATACGCTGTTCAATGCGTGTCACGGGGCGAATTTCTCCGGTGAGGCTTATTTCTCCGGTGATGCACACGCCGTGAGGAATTGCCATATCGACATTAGATGACAAAATAGCACAAATCACAGGCAAGTCAAGCGCAGGGTCGTTTACTTTCAGTCCGCCGGCAATATTCAGAAACACGTCTTTCTGTATCAGTTTGAAGCCCACGCGCTTTTCAAGTACAGCAAGAAGCATATTCATTCGCTTGGAGTCGAAGCCTGTGACAGTGCGCTGAGGAGTACCATAAGCCGCTGTGCTGACGAGTGCCTGTGTCTCTATAAGGAATGGGCGCGCACCATCGATAGTCACGCCTATTGCCGTGCCTGAAAGTTCCTCATCGCTCTGTGAAAGTAGCATTTCTGATGGGTTTGCCACTTCGCGCAGTCCACGCTGGCACATTTCGTAAATACCAATTTCAGATGTGCTGCCAAATCGGTTTTTTATAGAGCGCAATATGCGGTACATATACTGGCGGTCTCCCTCAAACTGCAATACCGCATCTACGATATGCTCCAACACTTTAGGTCCCGCAAGGCTACCCTCTTTTGTAATATGACCTATCAGAATGACCGGCACACCACTCTCCTTAGCATATTTCAGCAGGCTCACAGCGCACTCACGCACCTGTGAAACAGAGCCTGAGGCAGACTCCAGTTCATCTGACGCTATGGTCTGGATAGAGTCTATTATCAGCAGCCCCGGCTTTATGGAATGGATGTGCTCAAAAATGTTTTGGAGCGAAGTTTCGGTGACGATATAGCATGCATCGCTGACGCGGCCAAGGCGGTCGGCACGCATTTTCAGCTGTACTGCACTCTCCTCGCCTGAAACGTAAAGCACTGTGCGAGAACGTATTGAAAGTATATTTTGCAGTACAAGAGTGGATTTGCCAATTCCGGGCTCACCACCTATCAGCACAAGCGAGCCAGGGACGAGTCCGCCTCCAAGCACTCTGTTTAGCTCGCCGCTGGGGAGAGTAATTCGCGGTTCCTCCTCCGCCACTATTTCAGACACTTTCAGCGGACGGCTTTTGCCCATACGGTTTGTAGCCACAATCCCTTTGTTTTTGGCGGGAGCTTTTTCCTCCACCATACTGTTCCAAGCACCGCAAGCCGGGCAGCGACCTTCCCACTTAGGAGAGTCGGCGCCGCACTCGGTGCAATACCATATTGTCTTTACGCTTTTTGCCATAATTCACAAGTGTTTTTTCTACATCATTCTGCGGCGAAATTCCGCTACTATCACAGCCGTTGCCATTGACACATTCAGCGACTCCACTCGCTCTGCATCAGCAGGATATGAAGGGATAAACAATCGGTTTGACACGAATTTCTCCACCTCTGCGCTCACTCCTCGCCCCTCATTTCCCATCACTATCACACCACGTCTTTCCAGCGGCATTGAATAGAGGTTATCTCCGCTGAGAGATGTGCCATATACGGGCATGAGTCGTGACAGGCGCTTCAGTGTATCCGGCAAGTCAACATAATGGATTTTTACGCGCGCCATGCCTCCCATAGTGGCTTGAACCACCTTGGGGTTGAACACGTCGACAGTGTCTGCAGACGCGAGAATTGTGTGAATGCCATACCAGTCTGCAATTCGCATGATAGTGCCCAGATTTCCAGGGTCTTGCACGCGGTCTAATGCTAATACGAGGCTATCCTTTATGCAATCGTCAGGTTGCGTCTGTTTCGGGATTTCAAAAACACCTATAACAGGCTGTGGAGCACGCAGTTGCGACATACGCTGTATATCGGCAGATGTGACAGAAGTAATCGCCCTATCTTGCACCAAGTGCTGATTTTCCTCAATCCATTTTTGTGTAGCAAAGAGGTATATCGGCTTAAAAAAATCAACGAGTTCAAACACGCATTTCGGTCCCTCCGCCACGAAAAGCCCGTATTCTTTGCGATATTTCGCCTCGCCAAGCGATTTCACCAGTCTGCGAATGTTGTTTGTCAGTTCCATTATGTAAAAATTTCCGCAAATATACGAATTTTATTCCGTAATCAGCACTTTGCTTGCCTTGTGGGGGAGGCGGACGATATAAATTTCACCTATGCGAGGTTTTGTGACACGTATTCCCTGAAGATTGTAGTAAATAGGCGCAACAGAGGTGTCATCATCAGCTATTACTGCCTCAATTCCGGCATCATTATAGTTTTTGTAATAGCCTGTAAATGAGGGAATTTCAAGGTGAGATGAAGCACCGGCTTTGCCGGAGAGGGAGAAACGGACTGAATTAATTTTAATAGGGTAAATTCCTATATTCGTAGTATCCACGAGTGCGGAAAAGTCTATTACATAGTCTTTTACACCATTTGAGTCCACTGCATCAAGAGTTGCATTTACACGTTCTCCGTCTGCAAAAGTGAACGAAATTACGGTGTTGGAGACCGAAACATCCCCGTTTAGAGTCAATTTTAGCCTTAGTTCATCGGGCAAACTGAATAGATGAAGCGGTGCAACCGGTGTAAGCGTCAGAGCCGGGGTTCTTGAAGATGAAAGAGTGAAATCTATAGACAATCCACCTCCATTTGCCATAGTGAGCGAAGCGTCACTTTTTACGTTGCTTCGAGTCATAGTCCATGCTTCAGGGATAGATTCTATACCGATGGGGATTAGTTCTTTCTGAGGGCATTCCACAGTCACATCAATGGTGCGCACAATGTCGCCAAGGGTGCCGGTGAGAGTAGCGGAGCCGTTTTTAAGTCCGTTTGCCAATCCTTCTTCGTTTACAGTGAGCACACTTTCATCGCTTGAAGTCCATGTCAGTGCACGCGGCTCGATAGGCATTTCCTTTCCGCCCACAATCGCATCAACATCTATCTTCCATGTTCGGTAATTGTCTAAAAGCACGGATGGGTATTTTACCACTATATCCTCCGCGTCTGCGATTGTGACAGGTATTGACGCGGAGATATTTCCATAAGTAGCATTGAGAGCGTGAGTGCCGCTGCCTGTAGTATAAATCACAGTACCTTCATCTGTGATTTCACCCAGCGCATCATCGCACGAAATGGTCACGCCCTTCACGTCCATATCTATCAGGCGACCATATTGATTGTAGCCGTAGAAAACAGGGCGGTAAGACACGTATTGCGGCACACGCAGAGCATAGTCGGCAAAACGTATCTCACTGATGGCATCATCGTCAGGAGCATGTAGAACGGCGAAAATGCCATTTCCCACAGCCCTTTCAGGACTTACACACGGTGTGTTTATAGTTCCCTCCATTTCTCCCCACATCAGTGTAGAGCCACCGCCGTCAAAGTCGAGAGCATCGTAGCATCCATAGCTGCGCATCAGGTCTGCGCCCTGTGGATATGTAGTGCCACTTGACACTCCACGGCCGTCGATAGCGCAGATTATTATCATTGTCCTGTCCTTGTCGTATCCGATTAGTGTACGTGGATTAAACGAGTCGCGAGGGTTAATCCAACGGTTTGCTTCCATTACAGTCTCTCCGTCGCGCAGTATTTTCACGTCGCCCCCAATAATTTCCTGCACGCCTTCCGGCTTCAGATTGCCATAAGAAGGCAGTGAAAGAGAGTAGTTTACCGTTATTTCGTCGCCAATTTTCAATGATTTAAGTTTAGCGATAGCATCCGTGGCGTTAGCGTCTGCAGAAAGGACAATACCATCTGCAGGGACAGCCATATTTCCGCCCTCGTATGCCTCCTTTGTCACCACAACCTTAATGTCTTTATTTATGCCCCATGTCTCACCGTCTGCAAGTCGGAAAGCCACCTCACATCCACCTGCTGCCGTTTTTGTGTAGCCACCGATATAGGAGTTGTATATCACAAGGTCGCCGTCAAATCGGTGAAAATTAGCCTGAGAGATAGGAACATTTTCTCCGCCAATCACAGCACTGTATGACAGGTCGGTAGCGTCAATTCTCATATATCCCTTGTCATCGAGGATAAAAGCATTTTCGCGGCTTACCCAGTCAATCACGTCCGGAGACATGAGTTTTCCACGGCTTGCGCTTGACATATTCGGATAGCCCACAATTCCGTATTGTGAATAAGGACCTCCGAAACTCGACGTGATAAAGAAGTCGCCGTTAACTCCGGTTAGGTATCTTTCTCCCTCCGCACTGTGCCGACGTCCCATAGATGTCACGGTCTCAGCCACGAGGCATGAGTCTTGCCCCAGCTCAACCTTAAATTCAACGTTTTTGGCGTCCGCAAGCATTGTCTTGATGACGTAAGAGTGGATGCGGGTGCTGCCTGTAGTGGAAAGATACACGAGCGAGGTGCGAGTCATGCCCGGTCCGCACTTATAGTGATAGACAGTATCAACGGTAAAAGTTTCGCCCTGCAATTCTACAGTAGCTTTTGAATCTTGGGCGGCTATTGTGGTGGTTGCAGCCAAAGTCAATAAAGCGGTAGCGAGGGAGCGTTTAATATTCATGGTGTGGAGTTTATAGTGTTTGTTAGAATTAAAATCAGTCCAAAACATTTGGATATGCAAACTTACAAAATATTTTTGATAAACGCCACATTTTTCGGCATTAAATAATTATTAATTAAGATGGATTAAGATGGATGCAGATAAACTCCCGTGCATCAGTGGGAAAGACATACCTCAACAAGTCACTAACCGTAAAAAAGTCTGCCACCGACATCTTGAACACCGCCAATAACGACCGGACGATGAATACCTCGGTGTTTTCGTTGACAAACGGCAAAGCTATGACCGACGCAGCATCGCCCTGAAAATCATCTACAATTTTCAGCCATGCAAGAGCAAATATAAAGGTTCATCAGCATCTGAAGAAGAGATTAAACGACTATAAAAGGACTTAACCGACTGTTTTTGAATGATTTTAAAGGTAAAATTGTTGCATAATAATTGTATTTGAAAAATAATTTTAGATTTTTAAACATTTTAATACTTATTAACGTGCGTGGGCGGGAATTTTGCCCATTGACTGAATTAACTTTGCAGTGGGAATGCAAAAGGATTGCTGAAAAATATGTGATTTTCTTATACAGTATAAGAATAAATTCGTAATTTTGCACTCAAGGCATTAAATTCTGAGAATGACCAAATAATAGGAAGAAAATATAACGGCAATATTGCCGGTAACTCTTAAGGAAACACCCTTTGTAGTTGCACAAGGTTTGGTCGCCTTCAGATGCTACATTGGAGTTTTTTTATTTAATATGGCTAACGAAAATCTACGTTCAGCACAGGCTGGTAAGAACGACGAATTTTATACTCAATATCATGATATCGAGATTGAGATGAATGCCTACCTCGAATACAATCCTGATGTATTCAGAGGTAAAACTGTTCTTTTGCCTTGTGATGACCCTGAATGGAGTAATTTCACAAAATATTTTGCTGCAAAATTTGACGCTCTCGGCCTCAAAAAACTTATTTCCACAAGTTATGCTCCCGAGAGTAAAAAAATGATATTGGGTGGATTGTTTTCAGAGTACGAACAACAATCTCCACAATTTGACGAGGACAAATCTAAAACTCGCGGAAAAATATTCGTACTTGACAAAGATATTTCAGGAGACGGTCGTATCAACATAGATGATTTACATTGGGAGTATCTTCAAGGAGACGGAGATTTTTCAAGTGCCGAAGTTACAGCACTTCGTGATGAAGCGGATATTATTGTAACCAATCCTCCGTTCTCTCTTTTCAGGAAATTTCTCTCATGGATTACTGAAGCCAATAAACAGTTTATTGTTATTGGCAATGTTAATGCCATTACATATCCGCAAGTTTTTCCATTGATTATGGCAGATAAAATGTGGTTAGGTGTGACAATACACTCAGGAGATAGGGAATTTGAGGTCCCACAGGAATATCCCCTAAACGCCGCAGGTTGGCGTATAGATGAATCCGGGAGAAAGTATATCCGTGTAAAAGGCGTTAGGTGGTTCACTAATGTTGATCATGGAGAGCGACACGAGCCTCTTGCTTTAATGACAATGGCTGATAATATTCGTTATTCCAAACATAAAGAATTAGTAGGTAAAGATTATCTCCATTACATCAATTATGATGCAATTGAAGTTCCTTATGGTGATGCAATCCCATCAGATTATGAAGGTGCAATGGGAGTGCCTATTACTTTTCTTGACAAGTATTGTCCAGATCAATTTGAAATTATTGGCATAGATGGAGGCGATATGGGTTCTTCTTATGGCATAAGTGCTAATCTTACACAAGAGGAATGCAATTCTTTATTCAGAGAACATAAAGGTTTTAGACGTGGAAAGTTATGTTTCCGAAACCAAAATGGAAAATTGGAGGTTTGTTATAGAAGAATTTTAATTCGAAGAAGAAAATGAACACTGATCTTAGAATTGATATTACAGTTGGCGATATTTGTAAAGGATTTGTTTATAACAAATCAGAAGGCAGAGGTCTATTCGGATTAAATGGGAAACTTACCATTCAACCTGAATACCAACGTCATTATATTTATGACGATGGGAAAAAAGATGTTGCTGTAATAGAATCACTACTTAAAGACTACCCTCTGGGGCTAATCTATTTCAACCGCACTCCATCAGGTCAACTTGAAGTTCTTGATGGTCAACAACGTATAACCTCTTTTGGACGTTTTGTTACTGATAAATTCGCCATAGTGCTCAATGGCAGAGAAACCTATTTTTCCGGACTTGATGATGTTCTGAAAAACAAGATTCTGCAATCTAAACTTGTAATCTTTATTTGCGAAGGTACCGAACCTGAAATCAAAGAATGGTTTGAAACCATCAATATTGTAGGAGTACCGTTAAATGACCAAGAGCGTAGAAATGCTGTACATAGTGGACCATTCGTAACTGCGGCTAAATCAGTTTTTAGCAACTCCCAAAATGCCTCAGTTCAGAAATGGAGTCACTATATTAAAGGCGATGTAAAGCGCCAACAGTATCTTGAAAAAGCCTTTGAGTGGATTAGCAACTCCAAAGGGTTGACAATAGATGCGTATATGAGCCAACACCGATTTGATACTTCTATTACAGAATTAGTCAATTACTTTAATTCAGTAATAGACTGGGTATCGGGGCTTTTTCAAACAACGGAAAATATGGCAGGTCTTGACTGGGGACGCTTGTATGAAGAATACCATACAACACCATTTGACCGAGATGCTCTTAATGCTCGAGTTGAAGAACTTTTGCAAGACGAAGCTATTGGTAAACGTGCCAATATCTACGAGTATGTTTTAGGAGGAGAACAGCACCCTGAGCTGCTCGAAGTGAGAGTATTTGAAGACTCTACAAAGAAAATTGTATATAACCGTCAGACTGCTGAGGCTCGAGAGAAATGTATATCAAACTGTCCATTGTGCGCTCATGGTTCCGGCAACAACCGCACTCGAATTTATAAACTGAGCGAGATGGATGCAGACCACGTGACTGCTTGGAGTCGTGGAGGTGCCACCACAATAGAAAACTGTCAGATGCTTTGCAAGACCCATAACCGTGCAAAAGGCAACAAATAATTTTATTATTGCTGTCCGGTAAAATTCAAAAGGACACAGAGTATCTGTCAGAAGTCACTTAAAAACATATCCGGACCTACTTTTTCAAAAGCCCCCTAATCGAAAAGCGTAGGTTCAGGTGATGATTTTTGCTCATGGTTATTATTGTGTATTTTGCAACTGCAATAATAACCTAAAGGGCTGATACCTCGTGAGAAGTGTCAGCCCAAATTTTGATTGCTCGTAAAAGTTTTACCGGACAGCAATAATGAGTAATAGAAAAGCACTTATAAAAACAC
>JBJECS010000257.1:0-8041 GCA_051871335.1 Muribaculaceae bacterium
GTTAAGGAAGATGTCACGAACATCATACTTAACATCAAGAAGATTGACCTCAAGCAAACCGTAGAGGATACAGACTTCGAAAAATGCCAAATCGTAATTCCGTCAGGACAGGAGGTGTTTAAGGCTGGCGATCTCAATAGCGTACTAAAGGGCTTTGAGGTACTCAACCCGGACCTTGTGATTTGTCACTTGGATCCATCGGTAAGCTTCACAATGGAATTCACAATCAATAAGGGTCGCGGATGGACACCGGCAGATGAGCAGGTACTGAATACAGATGATGTAAACGTGCTCGCTATCGACTCTATCTACACACCAATCAAGAACGTGAAATATTCTATTGAGAACTTCCGTGTAGACCAGAAGACAGACTATGACAAGCTTATCATCGAAATCACTACAAATGGTTCAATTCTGCCAAAGGATGCTCTGAAGGAGGCAGCAAAGATACTTATCTATCACCTAATGCTGTTCTCAGATGAGAAAATCACCCTTGAAACGACAGATGAGGGCGAAAATGAAGAATTTGATGAAGAAGTACTTCACATGCGTCAACTCCTCAAGACAAAACTCGTGGACATGGACCTCTCTGTCCGTGCGCTTAACTGCTTGAAGAGCGCAGAAGTTGAAACCCTTGGCGAACTTGTGGTATTCAACAAGACAGACCTCCTGAAATTCCGTAACTTTGGTAAAAAGTCGCTTACCGAGCTTGATGACTTGCTTGCAAGACTTAACCTGTCATTCGGAATGGATATTTCAAAATACAAATTAGACAAAGAGTAATAAACGATGAGACACAATAAAAAATTCAACCATCTCAGCCGCAAAAAGGCTCACCGCGATGCGCTTCTGTCAAATATGACAATTGCTCTGATTCTGCGCAAGAGAATCTTCACAACGCTTGCAAAAGCAAAAGCACTCCGCGTCTTTGCAGAGCCAATCATCAACCGCGCTAAAGAAGATACTAACGCAAATCGCCAGTTAGTATTCAGTTACCTCCAGAGCAAAGAGGCAGTCACAGAACTTTTCAAGAATATCTCCGAAAAAATTGCGAACCGTAATGGTGGTTACACTCGTATCCTCAAGACCGGCAACCGTCTCGGTGATAATGCACAAACTTGCTTTATTGAGCTCGTTGACTACAATGAAGCTCTTCTGAAAAGCGGTAAGGCTGAAAAGAAGGGTGGCAAGACACGCCGTTCACGCAAGTCTTCAGCTCCTAAGACTGAAGAACCAGCTGCTGAACAGCAGGCTCCAGCTGCAGAATAATTCTTTAGGTTTTATTCATATAAAAAAGGGCTGTGCCGGATGGCGCAGCCCTTTTTGTGTTTAGTGTTGTTGTATTCGTATGTTGCCAGCGAGATTTGGACGATTGCGGTGCTTGCATTTAGCAAAAGAAAACCACCTCGAGCGATGTTATGAGCGCAAGGTGGTTTTATCTATGTGATTAGAAGTTTTGAAATTTCTATTCTTCTACGTCTATTGGAACAGCAACAATCTTGAAGTCGTTTTCTACGATAAAGTTGATGATGTTTCGGCGAATTTCAGTGTCTTCAAGGTCTGCTTCGATGCGCTGTATGGCGTTGAAAACAGAAGTACCGCTTTGGTAAACGTGTCTGTAAGCCTTAGCGATGTCGTCGATGAGCTCGTCTGTGATGCCCTGCTCTGCGCCTTTTTTGCGTAGTACGGTAGCGTTCACGCCAAAGTATTCAACGGGGTTGTGGGCAACGATAACGTAAGGAGGGACGTTGCCGTTAATTCGGCATCCACCTTTTACGAAAGCCCAGTCACCAACTTTGCTGCCTTCATGGAGGATTGAGTTAGAAGAAAGTATGACGAATTGTCCTACTTTTACGCCGCCTGCAAAAGTGACACCGTTACCGATTACAGATTTGCCTTGAAGTTCGCAGTCGTGTCCGATATGGGTATGTGCCATCACGAAAGTGAGGTCTCCGATTCGAGTGCCGCCATCCTCCGCGATGCCACGGTTTACGATTACACCTTCTCTGATAACGCAATTATTGCCTATATAGCAGAAGCTTTTGCAGCCTTTCCAGCGGAAATCCTGTGGTTCAGCGCCGATGATAGCGCCTTGGAATACGCGAGTGTTGTTTCCGATGCGAGTGCCGTGTAGAATGCTTGCGTATGGCATGATTTCGCAGTTATCGCCGATTTCTACATCTGCGTCGATGTATGCGAATGGGTGAACTGTGACGTTGCTACCTAATTTAGCAGCGGGGTCAACGTATGCTTTATCACTTATCATGGTAGTATTATTTAATGTTCAAAAAACGAGTTATCTGCCACCTCCGAGGCTCTGGTAAAGGCTAATTACTGCCTGTGCCTGTGCGAGTCTGCTGCTGATTTGAGTCATTTGTGCAGAGAGGAGGCTTGACTGTGCGGTCAGAACTTCAAGATATGTTGCGCTGCCGGCAGCGAAGAGGTCTTTAGTATAGCTTTCAGCCTTTACAAGGTCTTCGACTTGTCGGGCAACGTGAAGCTCTTTCTCGGCATTGTTTCGGAAAGATGTGATGGCGTCTGAGACCTCTGCACTTGCGCTAAGGACGGTTTTCTCAAAGTTGTTCATAGCCTGTTCTTGCTGAGCCTTGGTAGCGTCGAGATTCGCTTTGAGCTTTCCGCGAGCGAAAATCGGGGCAACGAGTGAGCCTGCAACGCTTGAGAACCAGTCGCCGGGGTTAATGATGTTAGAGCCGAACTGGTTAGTAAATCCGTAGTTAGCGGAGATTGAGAGAGTAGGGTAGAAGGCTGCGCGAGCGGAGTTTGTCGTGTAATATGCTGCGGCGAGGGCTTCTTCAGCTGCTCTAACGTCAGGACGTGCAGCGAGCTGGCACATAGGAACGTCTTCCAGCGCAATCTGTGGAGCGGCGAAAGATTCAAGTTCCGGAACAGCGAAAACTTGTGGTTGCTGTCTGAGGAGAATAGCGAGTGTGTTGTTGAGCTCGTGTAGAGAGCTGCGCATGTCTGTGAGGCTTGCGAGAATGCCGTAGTAGTTAGCTTCAGCTTGTACAACGGCGGCCTCGTTTGTGCGTCCGATAGACTTATAATCACGCATTACGTCAACGTTTTGACGCCAAATTTCGGCTGTCTCTTCGCTTAGTCGGATTTGGCTCTTCAGTGCTCCGATTCCGTAGTAGCAGTTTGCTACAGCGCCGATAATCTGGCTACGAACTGCCTGATGGTAGTTTTGCATCTGGCGGTAAGATGCTTCAGCTCCGCGCTTGGAGTTAAGCGTCTTTGCGAAAACGTCGATTTCCCAAGAAGCGGTCAGCGGAATTGTGTAGTTCCACCCTTGAAGGTGGAAAGATTTGTTACCGCCAGCGCCACCCTGTGCGGCGAGAGATAGAGAAGGGAGGTAGCTCATACGCGCGCCACGCATATTTGCGTGAGCTATATCAACGTTAAGTCTTGCGTTGTCGAGGTCTACGTTTTGTGCCAGAGCAAGGCGTATAAGGTCTTGCAACATAGGGTCGGTGAACACTTCTTCCCAACGTAGATTGCCGAATGCTGTTGTGTCGAGAGCTTCCTTTTTAGCAGCAGCGTAGTCGTTAGCGATAGCGCTGTCTTGCTTTTCGATGTCGAATTTATTGTATATGTGGCAGCCCGTGAGCATAGAAGCGCCCACGAGAGCCACGGTGAGAGTTAAAAATTTGATTGCTTTCATATTAAAATAGCATAATTAGCGTGAGAATTGCTCAATTTCAGATTCAATACCAGCGTTGTCGGTATCTTTCCACTTGATAGGAGAAATCTTTTCCTGTATAAGCTGGAATGCGACGAAAAGTGCGGGCACGATGATGACCTGTAAAATCATACCGATTAACATACCACCTACGGCACCGGTACCGAGAGCCTTGTTACCCTCAGCGCCTACGCCATGTGCAAACATCATAGGGAGAAGACCGATGATGAGGGCGAGTGAAGTCATGAGGATAGGGCGGAGACGTGCAGAAGCACCGGCAATGGCTGCGTTAACGACAGACATACCTGTGCGCCTACGCTCAAGAGCGAACTCAACGATGAGGATGGCATTTTTAGCCAAAAGACCGATGAGCATGATGAGCGCAATCTGCAGGTAAACGTTGTTTGTGATGTCGCTTATACTTGCGAAGATGAATGAGCCCATAAGTCCGAACGGAATTGAGAGGATTACCGCCCATGGGAGGATATAACTTTCATACTGAGCTGAAAGGAGGAGGTAAACGAACAGGAGACAGAGCCCGAAGATGATAGCGGTGGTGTTGCCTGCACTGCTTGCTTCCTCTCGTGTCATACCTGCATAGTCGTAAGTATAGCCGGTAGGGAGGGTCTGTGCCGCCACACGCTTGATAGCCTCGAGTGCTTCACCGGATGAATAGCCGTCTTTAGGCTGACCTGTCACGGAGATCGACTGGAAGAGGTTAAAACGAGTGAGCAAGTCAGGACCGTATACTCGCTTCAATGTCACGAAGTTTTCGAGCGAAGCCATCTGGTTTCCGTTTCGTATTTTGATAGAAGACAAAGTCTCCGGAGAAACGCGAGATTCCGGTGTGGATTGCATCATGACACGGTAAATCTTACCATAGAGGTTGAAGTTTGACACATACATACCACCATAATATCCCTGGAGGGTTGTGAGTATAGTGGAAGGGCTGATGCCGGCCTGCTTACACTTTGCGGCATCGATGTCGAGCTGATATTGAGGGAATGTAGGGTTGAAAGTAGAGTAGGCAACCTGAATTTCCGGCTGTTGGTTTAGTTCGCGAAGGAATCCCTGCACGATACTGAAGAATTTGTTTATATCTCCACCGGTCTTGTCTTGCATCTTGATTTCGAAACCGTTAGTGACAGAATAACCGGAAATCATAGGCGGAGCGAAAGCGACAACACGTCCGTCTTTAATTTTACGTCCTGTCATTGCGTAAACTTGCCCAAGCAGTGCGGTAACAGACTCGGTCTTTGTGTCGCGTTCTTCCCAGTTTTTGAGTTTTACGATGAAAGTACCGTAAGTAGCACCTTGTCCGGCGATGAAGCTGTAACCTGCGATTTTGCTGACGTATTTAACGGCAGGTATGTCGCACAGAATGTCGTCAACCTGGTCCAGAACTTCCACAGTACGCTCCTGAGAAGTGCCGGGCGGCATGTCTACCATAACGAAGAACATACCGGTGTCTTCGTTAGGTACGAGGGTCGATGGTCGAGTGCTCATAAGCCAAACGAGTGCGGCAATAGAGATTCCGACGATACCGAAAGAAGTAACTTTGTGGTTGATAAAGAGTTTTGTGATTTTGTTGTAAGTGTTCAAAATCTTTTCATATCCTTTTTCAAATCCGGCGTGGAAACGAGAGCTGAAAATACCCATCACGGCGATGATAGCGCAAACGGCTGCGATAGCGAGCTTGATAGGGCTTTCCATAGAATACCATCCGAGCACCATGAAGGTGATAGTGGCAACGAGGAAAGCGAAAGTGATAACCGGATGAATGTTCAGCTTCAGCATATCGGCATAACGCTTTTTCATAGTCTTTCCCGCTTCGCCATAGGCTTTACCGAGTCGTTCTTTCAGGCTGCTGTCATCGTCGTGTGCCTTAAGGAATACGGCGCAGAGTGCAGGGGAAAGGGTGAGTGCGTTAAGGGCAGAGAAGCCGATAGCGATAGCCATCGTAAGACCGAACTGGCGGTAGAATACGCCTGATGTGCCAGACATGAAAGACACCGGGATAAACACGAGCATCATGACGAGGGTGATGGAGATAAGAGCACCTGCGATTTCGCCCATTGCGTCGATAGAAGCCTTTCGTGCGCTCTTATATCCCACATCAAGCTTTGCGTGAACCGCCTCGACGACCACAATGGCATCGTCTACCACAATCGCAATAGCAAGGACGAGAGCAGAAAGAGTGATGAGGTTTACAGAGAAACCGATGGCGTTCATGAGGAAGAAAGTACCGACAAGTGCCACCGGAATGGCGATTGCGGGAATGATAGTAGAGCGGAAGTCTTGCAGGAAGACATACACGACGAAGAACACAAGGATGAACGCTTCGATAAGGGTCTTTATAACTTCGTTGATAGAAGCGTAAAGGAAGTCGTTGTTGTTCATCGGCACGGCAACCTTAAGTCCCTCCGGGAGGTCGCTCTTGATTTGCTCTACAACGTCAAGACAGTCGTTAATAATCTGAGTAGCGTTAGAGCCTGCGGTCTGGAATACGACAGCCATTGTAGAAGGATACTTGTTCAGAGAGTTGTGGAAGCCGTAAACCATTTTGCCAAGCTCAACGTCTGCGACGTCTTTCAGGTAAAGAACTTCTCCTGTAGTGCTTGCTGACACAACGATATTTTCAAATTCTTCAACAGACTTTAGTCGTCCCTTATACTTGATAGTGTACTGGAAAGACTGATTTCCCTGCTCACCGAAGGCACCCGGAGCAGCCTCGACGTTTTGCTCGGCGAGAACAGCGGCAATGTCAGACGGCATAAGGTTATATTGTGCCATTACGTCAGGCTTGAGCCATATACGCATAGAATAGTCTGCACCGAAGTTCATTACGTCACCCACACCGTTTACACGCTGTAGCTGCGGGATGATGTTAATCTTCATATAGTTGTCGATAAACACTTCGTCGAAGTTGCCGTTGTCGCAATATAGAGCTACACCCACGAGCATAGATGTTTGGCGCTTTTGAGTGAGGACGCCGACCTTGGTAACTTCAGCAGGGAGGAGGTTTTGAGCCTTAGCAACGCGGTTTTGCACATCGACAGCCGCCATGTTTGGGTCAAAGCCCTGTCGGAAAGTGATGTTGATGTTGGCAGAACCGGTGTTTGTGGCAGTAGATTCCATATAAGTCATGCCTTCAGCACCGTTAATAGACTCCTCAAGAGGGATGATAACGGAGTTTAGCACAGACTGTGCATTTGCGCCGGTGTAAGTGGTGGAAACCGAAATAGTAGGCGGCGCAATGTCAGGATATTGCGTGATAGGCAGTGATACCAGTCCGATAATACCTAACAGCACAATAAATATAGAGATAACCGTCGAAAGAACCGGGCGGTTAATAAAGTTATCTAACTTCATCTTATTACTTGATTGTACTTAAGTTAATAAAAATATTTGCTCACAGAAATGGTATTACTGCTGCTGAGCCTTTGCTGCAGCATCGACGGGAGCGATAACGAGTCCGTCTTTCACTACAGTACCAACGCCTTCAACGACAACCTGCTGCCCTGCCTCAAGACCGGAGGTTACAACGTAGTTTTGTCCGTCGTTAAGTGGGTAGATAGTGATAGGACGTGAAGCTACTTTGCAAGAATCTCCTACTACGTAAACGAATTTGCGGTCTTGAAGCTCGAAAGTTGCTTTCTGTGGGATAATCACAACGCTATCAAGCTGCATAGGCACGATAATCTTGCCTGTAGAGCCGCTGCGGAGGAGCCCCTTGTTGTTTTTAAAGAGAGCGCGTACGCTTGCTGCACCGGTAGATGCGTCAATGATGCCGGAGATAGTGGCAACCTTACCTGTGCTCTCGTAGATAGTGCCGTCTGAGAGCTGTAGCTGTACTTCCGGCATTTCCTTAATTGCTTGTGCGAGAGATTTTCCGCCTTCAGTCATCTCGAGAATGTCTTTTTCAGTCAGTGAAAAATAAGCATACACGTCGCCGTTGTCACTGACAGTGGTGAGCGCCTGTGCCATAGACGGTGAAGCGAGCGCGCCTTCGCGGTTAGGAATTTTGCCAATCACACCTGTGCTTGGTGAAGTGACCACGGTGTAAGAAAGGTTTTTCTTAGCGTTTACAAGTCCTGCCTGAGCCTGTGCGAGCTGAGCCTTAGCCTGAGCGAGGCTATTTTGTGCGAGCTGGTTTTCGTATTCGCTGATGATGTTTTTTGCATAGAGCTGCTGCTTGGTGTTTGCGGTGAGCTGTGCTGTTTCTACGGCAGTCCGAGCTACGTTTACAGCTGCTTCAGCTTGGTCAACTGCAGCCTGATACTGAACCTGGTCGAGTGTAAAAAGTACTTGTCCCTTGCTAACTACTTGACCTTCGTCTAC
>JBJECS010000258.1:0-1608 GCA_051871335.1 Muribaculaceae bacterium
GGAGCATATTCCGGATGCTTTCTATCCTCCGCTGCGTAATTGCCGATAGTGTGCGAAAGTTGGTGAAAAATTGCGATTTTCGCAGGATATAACCCTATAATGTGCGAAAGTTGGTGAAAATTTACAACTTTCGCACATTATTTATTTGTTTTGTGGCGAAAAATGATTACCTTTGCCCAAAAATCACTACTATGGCAAAGATAATAGGCAGAAAACGGGAAATTGAACTCTTGGATAGTTTCTATCACTCAGGGCGAGCAGAGTTTATCGCGGTGTATGGTAGGCGAAGGGTAGGGAAAACATTTCTGATACGTCAGTATTTTAAGGGAAATTTCGCATTTGATGTGACCGGTATAATTGAGGGGACTCGTGCAGAACAGATGGGAGCATTCTACACTGCCCTTAAGTCGTATGGCTATGAGGGTGGAATGAAATCTACATGGATTGAGACCTTTTATGACTTGCGTATCCTGCTTGAAAGCAAGATAAAGAAGGGTGAAAGGTGTGTAATTTTTATAGATGAGCTTCCGTGCTTTGATACTCGTAAAGCCGGATTTGTGAATGCTCTTGGATATTTTTGGAATAGCTGGGCAAACTGGCAAGATGAGATAATGCTTGTGGTATGTGGTTCTGCTACCTCATGGCTTGTGAGGAACATTATCAATAACCATGGTGGACTGCATGACCGTATTACACATGAGATAGGTCTTCACCCGTTCACACTTGCAGAGGCTGAAGATTATTTTTCAAGCAATGGATTCAAGTGGCAGCGTCTTAACGTGCTACAGGCGTATATGGCTGTAGGCGGAGTGCCATATTATTTGAGCCTTTTTGAGAAGGGGGAGAGCCCTGCCGCTGCTATTGACAGGCTTTTTTTCAATGTCGATGGAGAACTGAGAAGGGAATATCGACGGCTTTTTTCTTCGCTTTTCCGTAATGCCCAGCCATATATTGACATAATCAATGTGCTTGTGAAAGCGCCAGGCGGTATGAATAGGGAGGAGATTGCGTCAGCCATGAAATGCCAGAATAATGGCAGGCTGGGTGATATGCTTACAGACTTGGTGTATTGCGATTTTCTGAGAAAGACTAATGTTCGCGGCAAAAATGTAAAAACGAATGATGCGATATACCAGGTTATAGATTTTTATACAATATTCTACAATTCTTTCATGTCAAAATTAGGCAATGACGAGAATTTTTGGACTCATAATGCGAATAGCAGTGCAGTAAAGGTGTGGTATGGTCTTGCCTTTGAGAGGGTGTGTGCATCTCATGTGCTACAGATAAAGCGAGCTATGGGAATTTCGGGTGTTGCTTCCATGGCGTACACTTGGCGCAGCCGCAAGAGTGACCCCGGAGCTCAAATTGATTTAGTGATAGAGCGTGCCGACAATGTGGTCAATATTTGTGAGGCGAAGTACAGCGGTTCACAATATTCTCTCCAGCAAGCTGAGTACCTAAAAATAGAGAATCGTATAGCAGCATTTCAGGAGGAAACTGCCACAAAATCAGGTTTAATTCCTACCATGATTACTACTTTTGGACTTAAAGAGGGCGGATATGCAGCAGCAATCCCTGTATCCATTACAATGGATGATTTGTTTG
>JBJECS010000259.1:0-7892 GCA_051871335.1 Muribaculaceae bacterium
AGAGACATTCCGCAAGCTCTCTTCTGAGCTCTCAAGCCTCACTAACGTTTTCGGACAGAATGCACTCAAAGAACTGAACACTTACAAAATATGGCTTAAGGCGGAAGACCTCGACGGACTCCCTCAGAGTGCAATCGACGCTGCCGCTCTCGCCGCCAAGGAAGCCGGTAGAGATGGTGAATATCTATTTACTCTGGACCAGCCTGTTTACATGCAGTTCATGAAATTCTCCTCTCGCCAAGACCTCCGCGAAAAGATGTACCGTCTATATTCCGGACGTAACATGGCTGGCGAATTTAACAATATCCCTGTCCTGACACGAATCGTGGACGCGCGCCGTGAAATGGCAAACCTCCTCGGCGCTGACTGTTACGCTCGCCACTCTCTGCAACGCACTATGGCGCAAAATCCTGAAAATGTGATGAACCTTCTGAATCAGCTTTGCGACGCTTATATGCCTGCCGCTAAGGCGGAACTCGACGAGCTAACCGCTTACGCTTCTAAACTGGAGGGGAGAGACGTCACTATCAACGGCTGGGACTACAGCTACTATTCAAACAAGCTGAAAAATGCCAAGTATGCATACGATGAAGAGGAAATGCGCCCGTATTTCGAGCTTAACAACGTTATTGACGGCGTTTTCGGACTCGCTACCAAGCTTTACGGCATCAAATTCACTCCAAACGCTAATTACGATGTCTATCACCCTGACGTTAAGGCTTTTGACGTGACTGACGCAGATGGAAATTTTGTTGGCGTTATCTACACAGATTTCTACCCCCGCGCCACTAAACGTGCCGGCGCGTGGATGACGGAGTTCCAGGGACAATATGAGGATAAAGACGGCGACCACCGCCCTCTCATCACCATCGTGATGAACTTCACAAAGCCTACTGGCGACAAACCCGCTCTCCTCACCCCATACGAGGTTGAAACATTCCTACACGAGTTCGGACACGCTCTTCACGGACTCCTAAGCAAGTGTCACTATCGCTCTCTCGCAGGCACTAATGTTTACCGCGATTTCGTTGAGCTCCCATCACAGTTTAACGAGAACTATCTCACTGAAAAAGAGTTCCTTGACGGCTTCGCTCGACACTATCAGACTGGGGAGGCTATTCCACAGGAGATGATTGACAAGCTCATTGCTTCAAGCCGATATGGTGCTGCTTATTCATGTGTACGACAGCTCATGTTTGGACTCACCGACATGGCTTATCACACTCTCACTCAGCCATTTACAGGCAGTGCAGAGGAATTTGAACGCAATGCTTACAACCGTGTTGCAGTATTTCCACCGGTTCAGGGCACTATGTTCTCCACCACGTTTACTCACATATTCTCAGGGGGTTACGCTGCCGGATATTACAGCTACAAGTGGGCTGAAGTGCTTGATGCTGACGCTTTCTCTCTCTTCAAGCAAAACGGAATCTTCGACCATGCCACTGCACAGTCTTTCCTTGACAATATTCTCCGCAAAGGTGGCACGGAAAATCCCGCCGTTCTCTACCGTCGCTTCCGCGGTCAAGACCCTACTATCGATGCACTTCTTATCCGCGATGGCATCAAGAAATAACTGATATTCAATAGATTATTAAAATTCTATATCTACAAAAAAATGCCCGGGCAGTGTTGCTCGGGCATTTTTATTGATAGCGATGCTCACTACTCAAATCAGAATGCTTTCACACCGGTATAGTTATGGGGAGTAATATTTCTGAGTTCCTCTTTCACAGTTTCAGGTACGTCGAGCGTATTGACAAACTCGGCGATACTTTGCTGAGTGACAGCTGCATTAGTGCGCGTGAGAGCTTTCAGAGTTTCATAAGGATTTGGATATCCCTCTCGCCTAAGGATAGTCTGCATAGCTTCAGCCACTACACTCCACATATTGTTCAGGTCAGCGTCAATCGCATCTTTATTTAGCAGCAGCTTGCCAAGCCCCTTAACCGTTGATTGTATGGCGATTAGCGAGTGCGCCAAAGGTACGCCCACATTTCTCAGCACCGTAGAGTCGGTAAGGTCGCGTTGAAGTCGGGATACCGGCAATTTTTGTGCGAGGTGAGAGAAAATTGCATTTGCGATACCTAAGTTTCCCTCAGAGTTTTCAAAATCTATTGGATTCACCTTGTGCGGCATCGCAGATGAGCCTACTTCACCCTCTTTGATAGTCTGTTTGAAATAGTTCATCGAGATATACATCCACATGTCGCGGTCGAGGTCCAGGATTATTGTGTTTATTCGGCGGAGGACATCAAACAGTGCAGCCAAATTGTCGTAATTGCTGATTTGCGTCGTCCACTGCTCGCGTTCTATATTCAGATGTTCTTTCAGGAAGTTATTTGCGAATTTGACCCAATCAATCTGGGGGAACGCAACAAGGTGAGCATTGAAATTACCGGTAGCGCCGCCAAACTTGCCGGAAATAGGTGTATTATTCAGTTGCCTTAGCTGTTCACGAAGGCGATAGACATACACTTTGATTTCCTTGCCCAGAAAAGTGGGCGAAGCCGGCTGACCGTGCGTGCGCGCAAGCATCGGCACGTCCCTCCATTTGTCGCAGCGCAATTCAAGGTCCCATATAAGGTTCAGCAGATGAAAACGATACACGTTTTGCAGCGCATCAGCTATTGACATCGGCACAGATGTGTTGTTTATATCCTGGGAAGTGAGACCAAAGTGAATAAACTCCTTGTATTTCTGCAAGTCAAGTCTGTCAAACTGTTCTTTTATGAAATATTCCACAGCCTTCACGTCGTGGTTTGTGACAGACTCAATCTCCTTTATTCTTTCTGCGTCTTTCATGCTGAATTCACGGTAGATTTTTCGCAAATCTTCATGTGTATCAGCCTTAATATCAGCAAGTTGTGGGAGAGGAATTTGTGAAAGAGCAATAAAGTACTCAATTTCAACTTTGACACGATAGCGCATCAGCGCATACTCAGAAAAATACTCGCTAAGAGACTCTGTCTTAGAGCGATACCGTCCGTCTATGGGAGAAACGGCTGTCAATGGATTTAATTGCATCAATAAAGAATTTTTATGGTTTTGGCAGTGCAAATTTAGCCATTTTTATTGATTTTTTATGTTATGATTATTAATTTTATTTGGATTATAGAATTTTTTATGTAATTTTGCACAAAAATTACGATTTAAATCCCGAATAACCACGTAAATACCCTAATTTGTATGATTGTAATTGCGGACAGTAGTTCTACACGCACAGAATGGACACTAATAGACGGAAGAAAAGTTGTTGAACACGCCATTACCGGTGGTCTTAATCCTTATTTTCAGACTCGCAGGGAGATTAGCCACTGCATACGCCTGGAACTACCTGAAGCATTTTTCCGCAAGAGATGGGACCATGTTTATTATTACGGTGCCGGGTGCGCTAATGCCGAAAAGTGCAAGATTATGGAGTCAAGCCTTGTTGCACAGTTTAAGACGCCGGTCACCGTGGAGAGCAATTTGCTCGGGGCGGCGCGCGGACTTTTTGTGAGAAGACCGGGGCTTGCGTGCATCATAGGCACAGGCAGCAACTCCTGCATCTACGATGGCGACAAAATCGTGAAAAATATCCGCTCGCTCGGCTATGTGCTTGGTGACGAGGGGAGCGGAGCATATATCGGCAAATCATTTATCAGCGACTGCCTCAAGGAGCTTGTCCCGAAAGAGCTTGGCGACGAGTTTATCGAGGAATATGGAATTAACCCGGATGAGGTGATGGACGAGATATACATTAATGCCGTTGCGAGCGTGCTATTATCCTCATATTCAGCATTTTTGCTCAAGCACATCGACCATCCATACGTACACTCGCTGGTGTATGACTCTTTCATGAAATTCTTCACCCGAAACATCGCATCATACGACTATTATGAGAAAGAAATTGCAGTCGTGGGAAGCGTGGCGTGCAACTTCTCGAGGATTCTGAATGAGGCTGCAAAGGATTTCGGAATCAGAATCAGCAAAATTATCCCATCGTCTATGCCGGGACTTGTGGAGTTCCATTCAAGATAATTCTTGACGGCTCCCTATCCTTTTATCCCATGCCTTTGATACTTTCTGTGTTAAATTTTGTTAATTAGCAATATTTCTCTTTGCCGTTTGCCTTATTTGTTATAACTTTGTCACAATTTAATGTAAAACACTACCATAGAACAGAATAATCGAAAATAACATGACCTTTCAAAGAATAAAAATAGCTATTTTAGCCGTGTTCGTATGTTGTTGTTTCGCAATGAGCTCACAGGAAGTCATTGTGGACTCGGTGCGCATACACTTCCGCCAAGGTTACTCAGTGCTCGACACTGCAAAATTCGGCAACGACGTTGCTCTTAAGCGTATCGCCGACTCTCTCAGAATGAGAAATACTGACACAATCTTACAGCTTCGCAAAGTAGAAGTTACAGGTGCCGCTTCTCCTGAAGGTAGTATCCCACTGAACAAACGACTCTCAAATAAGCGTGCAAATGTGCTGTTCAAGTATATGTCAAAGTATCGCGAACTGCCTGACTCACTGATGAATTTCCGTTTCCTCGGCAGAGACTGGACAGGGCTTCTCGCTGCTGTGAAAGCAGACCCGAATGTCCCTAACCGCGACGAGGTTATCCCGTTCCTGGAGCAAATCATCGAAGTAAATGCACAGGGGAGCGAGGAGGAAAACAAGATGTTTAACCAATTACAGAAAATGCACGGCGGAAAGCCTTACAAGTACATGTACACCTACCTGTTCCCGCCGTTGCGTACATCACAACTGAAACTATGGTATGAAAAGGTCTATAACCCGATAGGCGTAACCAAAATCCGTGTACCGCTGATATTCCACGCTGAGCCGGAGCTCGTGAGCCTGGACCAGGTGGCAATGCCGGAGTTGGAGCCTACTATGAAGTGTTTCTGCAAGCCGTTCTACATGGACGTGCGCACAAATATGCTCTACGACGCGTTGCTCGTGCCTAACGTTGGCGTTGAGTTCTACCTTGGAAAAGGGTGGAGCGCAATGGCAGGCGGCATGTATGCATGGTGGAAGACAGACCGCCATCACGACTACTGGCGCATATACGGCGGCGACATTCAGCTAAGAAAATACTTTGGCAAGGCTGCCGCTGAAAAGCCCCTCACAGGTCATCACCTCGGTGTTTACGCACAGTGCTACACCTACGACTTCGAGCTGGGTGGCAAAGGTGTAATGGGAGGTAAGCCGCGTGGCGACCTCTGGGACAAATGCAGCTGGGGCGTTGGCTTGGAATACGGATATTCACTGCCAATCAAGCGCAGACTGAACATTGACTTTGGAATTGGATTCGGATACTTTGGAGGCGAATATCAGGAATATCGCCCTATGGATAACTGCTACGTTTGGCAGGCTACAAAAGACCGCAACTACTTCGGACCTACAAAAGTTGAAGTTTCTCTCGTTTACCTTATCGGCTGCGGAAACATCAACAGACAGAAAGGAGGCAAACAATGGTAAAAAAATCTCTATACATACTGCTACTATCGCTGATTGCGACACTCACGTCTTGTCACCACAAAGACCTCTGCTACCACCACCCACACAGCGGAAACCTCCGCGTGGTGTTTGACTGGAAAGACGCACCTGACGCATACGCACAGGGCATGGTGGTGTTCTTTTATCCACTTGATGGCGGAAATCCTATCCGTGTGGATTACGCCGGCATGGAAGGTGGCACCGTTGAGCTGACAAACGGCAAATACCGTGTAATGACATACAACAACGACACTGAGTGTATTCAGTTTTATAGCACCAACGACTTCTTCAAGCATGGTTTCTTCACACGCGAGTCCAGCCCAATCGAGCCGATTGTAGGAAACGGATACAGTGTCAGTAAGTCTGAAGACGAGCCGGCAGACGGCGAAGCCGAGACACAGGAAGAAAACAAGCGCACCGAGCGTTGCGTTCTTGCGCCTGACATGATGTGGGGCTGCGTGGCAGAAATCGAGCTTGACGAAAACGGTGTAAAATACATCAGCATTCCGGAGTCTGAACGCGCTACAGCCGACGAAACTCCCGTATCCACCGAATACACCATCGTGCTTTACCCACACGAGCTGACCTGCATCTACACTTACGAGGTCAAGAACGTGAAAAACCTCAAGTATATGCAGCAGTGCTGCGGAGTAATCTGGGGCATGGCGGGTGAACTTCAGATGTATGAAGAAGTGCTCAGCGACGAGCCTGTGACAATACCTTTCGCATCAGCAAAGAGCGGCGACAGCAGCATTATCGGCACTTTCTTCACATTCGGACACAACACCGCAGTGGAAGATACCCACATAATGCAATTTTACGTCATCATGAACAACGGCAACAAGCTTCTTTTCCCACAAAAAGATGACCCGAACCCGCAGAGATTTGACGTGACAGACCAGGTACATAACGCTCCAAACAAACGCCGCGTCCACATCATCATCGACGGGCTTGACCTGCCGGAGGCATTCACCGAAGGCTCGGGATTTGACATTTCCGTTGACGACTGGGACGTAGT
The DNA here is from genome assembly GCA_051871335.1 of Muribaculaceae bacterium. Classification (GTDB taxonomy): domain Bacteria; phylum Bacteroidota; class Bacteroidia; order Bacteroidales; family Muribaculaceae; genus CAJUPY01. The sequence goes on from JBJECS010000259.1 coordinate 6,513, forward strand.
AGAAACAGATATAAACCTCTAATAGTCAGTAAACTCCTAAATATACGTCAATTATGAAGCTAAATATCATATTTGCCACACTTGCCGCTGCTGCACTCACCGCCTGCTCGTCTGACGCGCTGGTGGAAGAAAAGGCACAAAGCACAGAGGCTATAACATTCAACACATATACAGGCGGTGTAAGCCGCTCTGCTGACTATTACTGCAACGCAGTCCTCCCACAGCAATTCAGCGTCTGGGCTCGCATCGGCAATAATGCCTATTTCGAGAACAAGACATTTGAATACAACGGATTAAGCTGGGCTATAAACGACGAAGTAATTTTCTGGCCTGACAGCTACAAGACTCAGGTGGAATTTTACGCAGCACGAAATCACGGAAAATTGAACTGGAGCCTCACCTCAGCCCCTGTTATCCCTGATTTTGCACCCGCTGCCACTGCCGACAAGCAGGTTGACCTAATCTACGCCCATACAAAGGCATACCGTCCGCAGCACGGACACGCTACTGCACTGAACTTCCGCCACGCACTCAGCCAGGTGGTTTTCAAGGCACAGAACCTCAACAAAAACATTTACGTCGTAATCAGCGGAGTGACAGTATGCAATATGCCTACTTCCGGCTCTTTCACACTGCCCGCTACAGAGCTGACCGACGACAACTTCGTAAAAACTGCTGACAACGAGGGAAATAACGCCACCATGCTCGTTGGCTCCGGCACTTGGAGCCTTAGCAGCACACTTGGAGAGTTTACTACCACTTTCGAGCCTGTTGGCATTCAGCAGGCAGGTGAGCAGAAAGTAAATCTCACTTCAAACACTTACACTGAGAAAGATGACGCCGACGGAAACATCGGCTACGGCAAATCTCTCCTTCTGCTCCCAACTCTCGGTGCCACAGAGCCTTACGACCCAAAACAAGGCGGTGTAAATGGCAAAAACGGCACTTATTTCCTCATTGACGCCCTTATCTACAACATCGCTGACGGAAACGGCGCTCCCGCAGGACCGGACGACGTTTGTATTTGGGGTAAAAAAGACGGCGACAGCTATTCTCCTAAGAAAATCGCAATCCCATTCTCTGCCGACTGGAAACAGGGCAAGAAATACATCTACAATTTCCGCTTCACCCCACAGGGCAACGGCGGATATGACCCCGAAAACGGTAACGACGTACTCGTCCCTATCGAATTTGAACTCACTATCGACGATTTCGCCTCCGCAACTGAAATTGAACTTAACTAATCACTGAAATTACATAACTAATGACTAAGTTTTTCAACATATTAACAGCATTCGCAGCACTTTCGCTTTTCACTGCCTGCTCTTCTGACGAAGTAGTGGATAAGAACGAAGGTGACAATGTAATTGCTTTCAAGGC
>JBJECS010000260.1:0-7869 GCA_051871335.1 Muribaculaceae bacterium
CCTTTTGGGGAGACAAAGTTTCAGACTGTGCAAAAATGCCAAACGTCATAATCATGACTATCAGCATCATTATTCTTGCAATTTTTTGCATAAAGTTTGAAATTTTGAGAGATTAATAATGAAATTTGATTATTTATTCTTGATTATCTTTATTTTGTTGGAATATATTTTACGCACTGAGTATAATTATTCACTATTGCATATTTATGCAAATAATACAATTCTCACTCGCCCAATTTTCTACAAAGATATAAAAATTTTCAAGATATTTATAATTTTTAGCGTTAAATAATGTTTAATTGACATTCTTTATGCTTTATCTCTCCCTTCAAAAAAATAGTAGCTCATCAAAATAGTTAATTCTCACTATAGTTATAAAACAATGCTAACTCACTACTCTCAAAATGATTATTCTCCTTTAATTGAATAATTATAACGACTTTTTTGTGTCACTTTAGTTTTATTTGAAAAATTTTTCATTAAAAAATTTTTCAAATAAAACAAATTATATTACTTTTGCAAGACAATCAGAAAAAAGGTGCTATGAGGGTACGCTTCTGATTATTAACATATTGTGAAAGCGTTTATTGACGTTTATTCTTGACTATCTGAAATGTGCAAGTTTCTACGACTCTGTTGAGGATATACGGCGATTGACGCCACGGGTATGTCAATACCTATCCGGCTCATTTCAAGCCTCGGCTTGAAATGGGTTTGGGTATTACATATTTGCGTGGAGTCTTTATCGTTGTTTCCGTAGAGTCAGGCATTGCACAGCCTCAGATTGCGGAAATGGCAATAATAGGCTCCGCGCTTTTATTTTATATCGCCATACTGGAGCAGTGGCGCAATACTTGTGAAATGGCTAATAACAAAGGACTTAGAAATGCTAAAGCCGGGAAAAAAGATGAATTTTATACCCAATTATCTGATATTGAAAATGAATTAAGGCACTATAAATCACACTTCAATGGAAAAACAGTGCTTTGCAATTGCGACGACCCAAGAATAAGTAACTTTACGAAGTACTTTATTTTAAATTTCAGAGTATTGGGACTTAAAAAACTTATCACTACTTGTTATAAAAATCAAAACATAGACCTTTTCAGTACTAACGAGTGTGAAAAAGCTGTTTATATGGTTTATACTGGTACGGACAATCCAAACTCAATACCTACACCGGAAGAAATAGGAGTTAAAGAATTGAAAGGCGATGGCGATTTTAGAAGTCCTGAATGTATTGAACTTCTAAAAGAAGCCGACATTGTTGTTACTAATCCTCCATTTTCGCTCTTTAGGGAATACGTGGCACAGCTTATCAGATATGATAAAAAGTTTATAATTATTGGTCACCAAAATGCAATAGGATATAGTGACATTTTTCCTCTTTTGAAGAATAATCAAATATGGATTGGATATGGTTTCAAGGGTGGAGCAGCTCATTTTTATTCCGCTTATGAGGACAGGGCTGTGGCTGGTAATCATAAAGAAGGAGTGATAAGGGTTTCAGGCGTTATGTGGTTTACAAATTTGGATATTGATAAAAGGCATGAGCCTCTGATTTTGTATAGGATGTACAATCCAGAGCTGTATCCAAAATATGAAAATTTTGATGCAATTAATATTGATAAGACTGTGGACATTCCTGTAGATTATGACGGAATAATGGGGGTTCCGATAACGTTTATGGATAAATACTGTCCGGACCAGTTTGAAATTATTGGTTTAGGTATTGCTAATTTAGGTTTGGAGGCAGGAGTCATGCCATATAAACCGGAACATAAAAAATACCGTAAAGATGTTCAGAAAAGAGGTGCCGTAGATGGTGATTTATATATGATGAATGGAAATGTTGTATGTGTTCCCTACAGTAGAATACTAATTAAAAGAAGATGATAATATGAAAATTACTCCATTTGAAATAACTGTTAGAGAACTAACAGAAGGCTACTTAGATAATGGTGAAAATGGCGTTGTTGCTTACAATGGCAAGTTAGATGTAAGACCTCCTTATCAAAGAGAATTTATCTATAGGGATAGTCAACGTGATGCAGTAATTACTACAGTAATAGATGGCTATCCACTAAATGTTATGTATTGGGCAGAAAGGGAGGATGGCTCGTTTGAAATTATTGACGGACAGCAAAGAACCATCTCGATTTGCCAATATGTAAACGGCGATTTCGCTTACGATTTCCGTTACTTTCACAACCTTGAAGATGATGAGAAAAGAATAATCCTTGATTATAAACTCATGATTTATGTTTGTTCCGGTACTGCTGAAGAGAAACTAAAGTGGTTTGAGACAATTAACATTGCCGGGGAAAAACTCACTAACCAAGAATTGAGAAACGCTGTTTATTCGGGCTCTTTTGTATCTGACGCTAAAAGATACTTTAGCAAAAGAGTAAATGCCCCGGCTTATCGAATTGGTAAAGATTTGGTGAATGGCTCTCCTGAGAGACAAGAACTTCTTGAAGTCGCTCTAAAATGGATTTGTAACAAGGAAGGACTCAAGGATGTGCGTTTTTATATGGCAAAACACCAACATGACCCTAATGCTGCCATTTTGTGGAACTATTATAGGTCTGTTATTCTTTGGGTTGAGAGTGTTTTTAATGTCACAAAAAGAAAATCAATTCTTAAGGGGCAAGACTGGGCTAAGTGGTATGAATTATTCAAGGATAGAGTTCTTGATATTGTTGATATTGACACTCAAATAGCAACGCTCCTGAAAGACAGCGAAGTTGAAAATAAAAAAGGCATTATCCCATTTATTTTCACACACGATGAACGAACTTTAGGTTTAAGAACATTTGGCGACGACATAAAAGAGGCTGTATATGCAGAGCAGGATGGCATTTGCCCTATTTGTGGAGAGCATTTTGAATTGTCACAAATGGAAGCAGACCATATAAAACCTTGGAGTAAAGGCGGAAAGACCATAAAAGAAAACTGCCAAATGCTTTGTATGCTATGCAATAGAACTAAAAGTAATCACTAATGTGTGGGCTGTATCATGTAAACTCCATAAATAACTATAAAAAAGTGTCACGCAACCATCTCGGTCGCGTGACACACGATAAAATTTATCTTTTAAGAGTTAATTTGGAGTGTTTAATAGAGTGGTGTTTATGCCTTTACGCGGCTTACATAGCTACCGTCGCGAGTGTCCACTTCGATAGTTTCACCTTCGTTGATGAAAAGAGGCACGCGTACTGTTGCTCCGGTCTCTACAGTTGCTGGCTTTAGGGTGTTTGTTGCCGTATCACCCTTAAGTCCTGGCTCTGTGTAAGTAATCTTGAGCTGAGTCTTTGCCGGCATATCTGCGTATAGCACTGTCTCTGTTGATGCGTCAAACACTACTTCTACCACATCACCTTCCTTCATGAAGTCAACACCATTGATGACGTCTTTGTGGATTGGAATTTGGTCGTACGTCTCCTGGTTCATGAAAATGTAGTCGCCACCTTCCTGATACAGATACTGAAACGGACGACGTTCTACGCGTACATCTTCAAGTTTTTCGCCGATATTGAAGCGACGTTCAAGTACGTAGCCGTTTACCACGTCTTTCAGTTTTGTACGCATAAAAGTGTTACCCTTTCCTGGTTTTACGTGCAGGAACTCTATACAGAAGTAAAGTTTGCCATCCATACGGATGCAAGTGCCGTTCTTAATGTCTTGAGCGTTAATCATATATAATATCTTGTAATTAAATTTTTTCGCTTTTCCGACTGCAAAGTTACAAATTTTTTTGCAATTATCAGTATATCAAGCTAAAAAAATGTAATTTACTTCACACGTTATCCCATTTAAAATGTTTTGAACTTTCAATATTCGTGATTGATATAGCAACCATTGACTTCAACCAATTAGGTACACCATTTCAAAAGTTGTATTTGTGTAGATAATGTTTTCTCTTTTGTTTGCAGAAGTAGAGGAATAGCTGAATTTCTCGTAGATTATTTGGCAAGGCTTCCAAATTGCTTAAGAAGCACGCTATCATACTCAATCATAGGGGTATATACATTAGGGGTCGGCGATTGGAAATACTGATATAATGGCATTCTTTTTTCTATCAAGTAGGAAATCAATAAATGAAATTTCGGATTCAGCTCGCAATACTTAAATACGTCTAACTGCCTTTCTTTCAGATTGTCAATCTCTTTAAATGCTCTGACAATATTTTCTTTTACAAAACAAACATAGATTACGGAGTCGCCACGATATTCAAGATGGTTCTTTTTTATCAATTCTTTGGTTTCTCCCGTAAATAATTGATTAATTTGTTCTGAAGAAAGGTCCATCTCCAAATTTGCTTCATAAACAAGCTTCTTAAGTTTAATATCTATGGATTGAGCTGCGCTATTGAATGTAAATCCTAATAGAAGAAAAATAAGAACATACTTCATAATGTGAATTTTTATGTAAATGACTTAAATTCAATGAATTATATCTGTTTAAAAAAAAGTATTTTCTACAAGCATTTTCATGCAAGAACGGCTCTTTCTTTAGTTCAAGATAAAAGAAAGAGCCGTAGATTTACTTCGCCGGTGCCCACTTGCAGCGCACGGGGGAGATGATTGCGCCTTCTTCCTTCAGCGCCTTCATTGCCTTATCAACTTCCTTTCGGTCAAGACCGGTGATTTCTGCGATTTTGCCTGCGTTTAGTGGTTCGCCTGCTGCGCGCATTGCTTCGAGCACCTTTTCTTTATTTTCCATAATTATTTGTTATTTAAATGGTTAGTAATTTATTTTGCGTATCCTATAGGATTATTCATGATTGGAATCTGCTTTTCGCCAAGACCCAGAAGCACGCGGATTGCTTCAACATCCATTGTAGCGCGGGGTACTGTCGCCAATCCTACCGACTGGCAGTATAGATTGATATTTTCCGATACATTTCCGGCATCTACACAGCCAAACATCCGTGCTTTCTCATCTTCCATACCGAATTTCTCCAGGTCTATCACCATCACAAGTGATACCGGTGCATCAAGCACAAATTCCTGCATTCTGTCGCTTGTACCTGCCACTATTCGGCGGTGGTCGCCTTCTGCTTTAAGCTCAAGTATATTTTCCGGTGCAATGTATTCATACACAGCCTTTTCTGTAAACACAAAAAGTCTGATTTCCTGGCGATTCATTGCCGATGGTGCTGTGCGGTGCTCCGCATCGCGGCTCACGCCGTTAGCTGCCCAGCATACATTGCTGATTTCTTGCAGGGTCAGACTCTTTTCCTTGTCATAGTCGCGCACTGAGTGGCGAGTTTTCAGCGTTTCCACCATCGAGAGCGACTTCTGCTCTGTCTGCGGTGCCGGTAATTCTACGTTTTGCGCTGTTGCGCATGATGTTAGGGCAATCATAATTGTAAATAGTAAATATTTCATCGCTTATAAAATTTGGTTAAACAATTAGTCGTCGGAATAGTGGCGAAGTACTCGGCGGTATGAATTGAAAATCTTGGATTTCGATACAAAACCTACATACTTGCCCTTGTCAACAACGGGGAGATTCCATGCTCCTGTGTCGTCAAAGATTTTCATCACTCGTTCCATAGACTCGTTTATCTCTATTTTTGCAGGCGGTGCGCTCATAAACCGGCGGACATGCATCCTCTTATACAAGTCCGGGCGGAACATGATATTTCGTATTTCATCAAGCAGTACTATGCCTAACAGTGTCCCATTTTCATCTATCACGGGGAAGAGGTTTCGGTTGCTCTTGGATATTACGTCTACCATTTGCTTCAGGTTCATTTCCGGGCGTACTGCCATAAAGTCTTGCTCTATCACACTGTCCATCTTGAGAAGCGTCAGCACTGCACGGTCCTTGTGGTGCGTCAATAGCTCGCCACGCTGAGCAAGACGCATCGTGTAGATGCTAAACGGCTCAAATAGCTTGATTGTGCCGTATGAAATTGCAGATACTATCAGCAGAGGCAAAAACAAATCATATCCGCCTGTCATCTCTGCCGTGAGGAAGATTGCCATCAGAGGTGCGTGCATTACGCCGCTCATAACTCCTGCCATTCCCATAAGAGCAAAGTTCTTGACAGACAGCGGGTCGCCACCAGGCATGAGGATGTTTATCAGGAATGCAAAGAAAAAGCCCGTCATGCACCCGACGTATAGTGATGGCGCAAACGTACCTCCAACTCCTCCGCCTCCATTTGTCGCAGACGTGGCGAAAGCCTTAAACAAGATAATGCAACCGATAAACAGCAGGATAAACCAGTTATTGCCGCCATCTGACGAAAACAGTGAGTTTCCCACGATTGACGACGGTGCTCCGCCAAGAAGCTCATTTATTGCAGAATATCCTTCACCGTATAGTGGCGGAAACAGGAAAATAAGCCCCGCAAGAATAACACCGCCTATCAGGCTGCGCTTCCACTGAGTAGTAAGACGCTTCTTGAAAAAGTTCTCCATCATGTTCATCACTCGAGTGAAATACAGCGATACAAGTCCGCACGCCACGCCAAGGGCTATCACAAACGGTATGCGTTGCGTCACAAACGGCTCGCTCTGAACAAAGAAAAACTCCAAGTCATAGCCCGTGAAAATATATGCCAGCGTCGCTGCCGTCACTGAGGATATCAGCAGAGGCATCACAGACACCGTCGTCAGGTCAAGCATCAATACTTCTATCGTAAACAGCACGCCGGCTATCGGCGCCTTGAAAATCCCTGCGATGCCTGCCGCCGCGCCGCAGCCCACGAGTATCATAAGGATTCTGGGTGACATCTTGAACAGCTGACCAAGATTACTGCCTATCGACGCCCCCGTCGCAACTATCGGCCCCTCAGCTCCTACAGACCCACCAAAACCGATTGTCATTGCCGACGCAATCACCGATGAGTACATATTATGAGGCTTCAGGCGGCTCTTGTTCTGGGATATTGAATACAGCACGCGCGTCACACCATGAGAGATGTTGTCCCTTACGAAAAATTTTACATACATCGTGGCAAGGATGATGCCGATAAACGGATACACCAGATACATATAGTTTGCCCCTGTCATCTCGATGTGCGTCTGAAGGGTGGAGGAAATTAGGTGAATCAGAAGTTTTAGCAGCAGTGCCGCAAATCCTCCTAACAGACCCGTGAGGAAAGCAAGGATTATGACAAACGACTTCTCCTTGATGTGCTTTTCGCGCCACAGGAGAAAACGCAGCCACAGGTCTGGCTTTTGTGCCCCTTCTTCACATTTTGCTGTCGCGGTATCTGTCATTTCCGTAAAATCTTTATTTGTCCACCTGTGCCAACCTTCATTACACAAGACGGCGCAGCCGGCGTTTCATTATTTCGTCGAGTTGTAGCTATATAGTCCACCGCATTTTTTATTTCCTCGCTTATTTGCGAAAAATATACCGCCGTGGGCTGTCCGCTGATATTTGCCGATGTTGATACGAGAGGGCGACGCAACGCGCGGCAAAGTTTTGATGAAAATTCGTCTGTCGTGATACGGATACCTATGCTCCCGTCATCGGCAACGAGCTCTCGCGCCACATTCCGAGCACCGTCATACACAATGGTGGTAGGGCGTACAGACACTTCTATCAGCTGAAGTGCCACATCCGGCACTTCGTCAACATATCGCTCAAGACGGTCTGCACTGTCAAGGAGTACTATCATTGCCTTGCTGTCCGCTCTACGCTTTATCTCAAAAATCCGTTTTACCGCATCGCTGCGTGTGGCATCGCAGCCTATGCCCCACACTGTATCTGTAGGGTATAATATTATGCCTCCGCGCTTCACTACTTCAAGCGCTTTCGCCACATCTTCATCTATCTTATTCATCTCTTTTCCTTTTTCACTACAAAAGTAATCACAAAAATCCAATTACTCGCAAATTCTTGCAA
>JBJECS010000261.1:0-7842 GCA_051871335.1 Muribaculaceae bacterium
TCAGCACGTACACAGGGTATTCGCTGAAGTCTGCAGAAGTGAGATTGTTTTGGTCAAGCATAAGCTCAGTAAGGTTTGTTTTCTCCTCAGGAAGCGTGATTTCAGTCAGTCCTGCTCCGGAAAGGTTGATGCAGACAGCCTGTGAAAGTTTAGAGCCATCAAAGCTGCTCATAGGAGTGGCTGTAAGGCTGAAGACGTCGAGGTTTGAAGAGCTATTGTATGAATAGAGTTTTACTTCAGCACCGGCGTAAGTCTTTACCGGGAACTGATAATAGTCGTAACGAGAGGCGAGATTATATTGCTGGAAGTCTACACCATCGCCCTTCCAGTCGATATATACAGTGGTATTATCAACGGAGCCGGAGAGAGAGATGTTTGAGTTGCCATTAGCTGTAGTAGTGAATGTAGCAAATACATACTCAGGCTTGTCAGCCGCCTCAGTGGCAGTAGTCTTGAGTGTAAGACCGGGGAAGAGAGAATTATTCATTTCGCAATATACTTTCTTGCCCCAAGAAGGCTCAAGAAATACAGTTTTTCCAGCTTCTTCAGTGTAGTCAGTACCATTAACGAGTAAAGTGCCGTCAGTCAGTTTCCAAACGTATGCAGTGGCATTTTCAACGTTTTGCTCAGAAAGGTCAACACCTGGACACTTGGTTGCGATAGCGATGTCGTTTTGTGGAGCGTAAACGTAGTTTACCACATTTGTAGGATTAGGAAGATTAAGGAATGTAAATGCATTGTTAGAGCAGTTAAAGTAGTCGAGAGAATAAGTTTCAGGCATTACGAGCGACGAAATCTTATTGTTTGCGATATTCAAGACAGTAATTTCAGTGCTATAAGAAATATTCACAGAAGTGAGTTGATTTCCTGAAACATTGAGAGACTTTAAGTTGTCACCGTCTTTGAAAGAGAGTTCAGAGAGTTGGTTATTGCTCAGGTTGAGGTGCTGTATAGTCAGCATATCGTTTAGAGTAACTTCCTTCATTTCATTGTTGCTGAGGTTAATTTCTGAAAGGACGTTTTTCTGATATGCATCGTTAGCACCGCGGATATTTAGAGAGCTGAAGTGGTTTCCAGTAAGCTCAAGAGAAGTAAGGCAACGGTTCCAACCCAAATCAACGCTGTATAGTTCAGTATTGACCAGTCGGAGGGAGCGGAGAGATTTCAGAGCTGAAAGGTCGATACCGGAGATATAGAATCCTTCAATATCCAAAGCTGTGATAATTTCGCCTTCTGGCACATAAACCTTAATTGCACCTCTCTGTGTTACGCCAAAAACCTTTCCGGACGCTACAGCCTCCTGCGAAACAATAGAAAATGGCACTTTTGTTCCGTCACCAAAGTCTACATAAACCGTTTTAGGTGTTTCCTCGCTTGCACCATCCATACCGATTACAAATGATACTTCAGCATTGTATAGCAAAGGAGCAGTGAAAGAAAACGCAAGGTCGTCTTGACCGTAATTTGCCTCAGATTTCACCTTAAACCTGTTTGTGGTGAGAGGCTTGAAAGAAAATTCGGTGTTAGGGAAGGCATCGTTGTAGAAAGCGAGATAAACAGAGTCTGAAACCTCCTTAAGGAATGTGATTTTGCCGTTATCGTTTGTATAATATGTGCCTTCAGCGAGCTCGTTTACAATACCGGGATTAGACTCAGATGTCTTGTAAAGAGCAACTGTGGTGTTAGTACCTTCTCGGATAATGCGGGAAGTGAGGTCGATAGTAGAACCGACCTTAATACTTCTATCGACGGGGAGAGGATTTTGGTCGTATTCATACTCGTTCCATTCTCCGGGGAGAGGGAGCGTGTTAAAGTCGAAATAGTTACCGCTAATCATCAGAGTGTTCAGGTTGGTGTTTTTAGACACGTCCAGATGGCTGAGATTATTGTTGCGGAGACGGAGGTCCTGAAGGTAAGAGAGAGATGACACGTCGATGTCTGAAATGGCATTACCGCTTGCGAAAACGTAAGTCAGGAGCGGATTGTTTTTCAGGTCGAGCGACTTGATTTTATACTGTGAATAACCGGCAGCTGAATGGTCGCAGAAAAGCTGCATAAGTGCGGCGTTTTTGCTAAGGTCCAGCTCGGTGATTTTAGTGTCTGAAACGTTGAGCGTAGTAAGTTTCTCGTTTTTAGACAGGTCAACAGAGCTGACAGGTGTAACATCGATAGAAAGACGCTGCAAGTCAGGGCATCCTGTAGGGTCAATGGAAGTTAGTCCGCTATTTGCGTAAGCGCTGAAGCTGACCATCTTTGGATAGTTAGATAGGTTGAAATTAGGGTCTACCTTGTCAGCCTTACCCATTTCGAGGAGAACGAGTCCCGGTTTTTCTCCAATGACAGGAGCAGAAACGGTAAAAGGATTATCGTCGATGTAAAGCATGACGATTTTCTTGTTGTTAGTAAGGTCGAGAGCGTTAAGTTCGTTGTGTTCGCAATTAAGCACCTCAAGGTTTACGAGTGAACTGATTTCAACGTCAGTAGCATAGCAACCAGATATGTTAAGCATGTCGATATTCTCGGCGTCACCATATATTTTGATGTAACCGTCTTTTGAAACGTTACAAGAGATGTAAGTACCTGTAAGGCTACCCGTTTCTTCATTAAAGCTACGCTGCAATAGTTCATATTCCTGCAGTCCATAGCCGCAGTCCACATCAATGTATCCGGCATTAATACCGGAGATGACAACAGCAGCCACGTTAGCCTCGCCATTTTGGGCGTAAGAGTTGGTCTTGATTTCAATAATAGGCTTTTCTTCTTGCGCCAATGCCGAGAGCGAGCAAAGGCAAAATGCGCCTATAAACAGTTTTCTTAAAAAATTCATACGAGAAATATTATGATTTTTATTTAATAATTATTTTCTGAGAATGACGGCGGTTAACGCTGATGATATACATGCCGGGAGTGAGTGAAGAAGCGTCGATAACAGCTTCGTCTCCCATGGCGGCAACGTTCATCACAGCCTTGCCTGTAACGTCGTAGAGAGCAATGTTCATTTTGTCTGCCCCTCCGAGGAAAATTTCAAACAATCTGTCGCCAACAGACTTAATCATGAGTCTTGCATCGGCGTCGGCGTTGATAGCTCCAACACCAGCTCGGCGAATGACTTCCTTAAGTCCGGCGTACGCGTCAAATTTACCGGCACCGGCACGGATTGGGTCGTCAACAGAAGCGACAAAGTCATCTTTTACGGCAGTAGAGTTAATAATATCTTTGACATCGTCGATAGTGATATTCGGGTCAGCCTCCACCCAGAGAGCGAGGGAGCCTGCGACATAAGGCGAAGCCATAGAAGTACCTATAGCCCAATACCAATAATTGTCACGACCATCTTCACTCACCACAGCCTGCTGCTGATTTTTGAAGCTTTCGCCATACTGCTCAACAACGGCATCAACATAGTAACTGTTTGTGGAAGAAATGATTATAGCACCGGGAGCGCAAACATGTGGAAGGTTTCGTCCGTCGATGAGAGTACCGAAAGAAGAGAACTCAGAGATTTTGCCCGGAGTAAAATCTGAAGTAGAGTGATAGCAGAGTCCGTCAAGCGCAGGGAAGTCGCTGCGAGTGTTGTAAGAGCCGATTGCGAGGATGTCGTGTCCGGTACACATGTCAGAAATAGTACCGTTTTTAGAGCCTGCATCCCATCCGTCAATGCCAAGGTTACCCAGTGTGGCGAAGGTAGCGTCGCCGTACACGTCGATTCTCTGTCCGTCTTCACCTGTAGCTATAAAACCGAATGTATAGTTGTCGTCGGCGTTAGAAGCAGTGTTGATAAGATAGCAGTCAATCATGGCGTAGAAACGTCCGTTATCTTCGTTGTAAGTCCATCCGCAGCCGAGATATCCATCGAAATAAGTACCAAGTTGCGTATCCTCAATATCTGTAGAAGACTGAGCCCAATCAGAGCTTGTAACCCAATACTTACCCACACCCTGGTTGCTTGCGACAGACGGGTCTGCCATAGCATATACGCGAGCATTTCTTCCGCGAGTCCTATTGTAGACGACGAGGGAAAGGGAAAAAGGCTTTTCAGAATCGCTGTAAATAACAGTCTGTCCTGCGCGGGCGAAAACTGTAGAGCCGTCTTGCAGCTCAACCTCAGCACCACGGATAAAAGTCTTGACCGTATTGATGTCAGCAGTAAGAGTTTTGTTTAGTGCAATATCCATATCTCCCTCATTTCCGGCCGACATACATATAAGCGCATTATCTTGCTGAGCGCAGATGTCAAGGAACTGGTTTATCATGCTTTTTCCGTCGTGAGGACCAATGTTGCTTCCGATAGAAAGATTTATCACGGCTCTCTGTTTCTTTTCAGAGGCATATTGGAGTATATAATCAACGCCATATGCAATGACAGCGTCGTAAAGCGGACCTGTAGCGGCAGCGATATCCGCGCCGAGTGCCACACCACAGTATGGACTTGTAGCGTCAACGACAGAAGCTGTCTTGTCAGCATCGTTGTTAGCGATAGCGAGTTTCACTGGACCCTTATATCCGCCAGCCATAGTGCCCATGGTGTGAGCGCCATGGTAAGTGGTGGCGTCATCGGTCTTGAAATTAGTGATATTAGTATCGTCGTAAAAGCGAGTAGTAATAGGATTACTTGCGCTTGAAGTTATAGTGCTGGAAGCGAGGAATTTTACGCGGGAGGAACCATCTTCGTTTCTAAAGTTAATATGATTCGGGTCCATACCCACATCTACGATACCTGCAATCACGCCTTTTCCAGTGTAAGGCTGCTCCAGGTCAATACCGGCGTGAATCTTGTTAACGCCTGAAAATTCGCGCGCGATGTCGTTGTTTACGTTTACTTCTCGTGCAAGCTGGAAACGGCTGACGCAATTAAGGCTTGCGATACGCTCCACCTCCCCTATCGACATAGCGACGAAAGCAAAACCGTGTCGACATCCAATAACTGTAACACCTTCGTTTTCAAGGCTTGTACGGTCAGCACCGTCAGCAAGGCGGATTATGCCGAGAGCGTGAGTGGCAGGAGCTGAATTTTTGGTCTTAAGCAGTTTGCCTTGCTCAAAACTCGGTTTAGAGAGTTGTGCTTGCTCAAGTCTCATTTTCCTGAGCTGCGCCTGGCTGACAAGGTCGAGTTCAGCCTGTGCAGAAGCTGCAGTGATAGAAGCCGCAGCAAAAAGAGTGAGTAATGTGAACTTCATGGAATTAATAATTATTTAGTCAAAAATTTGTTCTGAAAAAAAAGAAAAAGACTGCTGCAAAACTGTGGATTATCAGTCTTACGTTTTGCAACAATCTTTTTTACTGTGTTATTTAGGCATTGAAGCCCAAAAATATTGTAGGATTACTTTTTGAGAACTTTCTGTCCGTTTACGATATAAAGACCGGCAGGAAGAGTCTCATAGTCACCGTTCAGTCGTATACCCTGGAGATTGTAAACAGCCTTTTCAGCGTTGTTTGCGACGCTGACAGCATCTACGCCGGAAGTAACGTCGATAACGACCTTAGAATCAGCATTAACAGTGAATGAAGCAGACTCTGTATCTTCAGCGATAACTTCATCATTTACAGAAACCTTGATAGAAGTATCCTCTTTTGTGATGCAAAACGACATCTGAGTTCCTGCAAGGACTGCTATGTCTTCAAAAGCAACAGGAATAATGATGTCTCGGACACATTCAACACTTTCCTTGTCACCAATCACTTCAAAAGAGACATTGTAAGAAGCGGGTTCTCCGGCAAAGTAGAACTTAGCAACAGAGCCGTTTCCAACGTTGTCGAAATTGTAAGTAGTTCCGCCTGTGTAAGTAGGAGCCCATGGTTCATCGAGGAAGTATGCGTAGCAAGTACTTGGACCCCAGAAAGCAGCCTGGATTGGGAGGTCAGTAGTTTCATCAAACTTCAGATGGTTGTAACCGGTCTGTAGAGTGAAAGAGGTACGGTCTTCGTCGCTGTAGTTAACTGCGTTGCCGTAAGCGGCGAGACTTGCGTCATCAACATAGATGATGAAAGAGCATAAACGTTCTTTTACGTGAGAAGTAACGTTGATTTCCATACCATCAACGAGGCTGATAGTATAATAGCCTCCGTAGTCAGGAGAAATTTCATTTTCGCCAGCCATTACGTTGTCGATAATGCAACCGTTAGCCTTTCTAATCATAATTTTGCCAACCTGCTCGCTGACCTGTAGGTCGTTTGAAGTGCCAGAGAGGGTGATGATGTCATTGTTGTAGTAGTCACCCTTGTAAACGGTAATATGGCTTGGGTCAGTCACGTTGAGCTTAACATTGAGCATAGCGTAAGCGTGAGCAGCGATGTCAATGGTTGTCTCAGCTGTGATAACAGTCTCGTAATAGTTGTAATAGCTAAACGGCACACCGTTTACAGTGAATGAATCGAGAGCGAAATCAGTCTTGTTGAGAGTAATGCGAAGTTTAGAGCCGAGCTGAACTTGGAAATCAGCATCAAGGTAGTTTGAAACTTCAACATTGTCAATCTGGAATGAAGAAATGATATTCTCGCAACCTTCAGGGAGGTTAATCTTCACAGGTACTTTTTCATCAGGAAATTCAGCAAAGATTTCGAGCTTCATACCATCAGCCATTGTGATATAATAGTAACCATTTTGAGCAGCGACAACTTCATCGTTGACCTTAACCTGATATAGATAGCTATTATACTCAGCATGCTTAATCTGAAGGTTTTTCTCAATAGCAGAAGCAAATGTGAATTCCTGCCAACCGGCTACAAATTCAGGATAAGCGTATGTTTCAGAAATGTAGGCGCTGACCTTAGCCGGGTTATCAACATATATATCCATTTTTGAATCTACAGCATCAGCCTTGGCTATTGTAGTAACCTTAAATACAGCGCCTTCGTCAGAGCTGTAGATATAGAGGTTTGTAGAAGTGCTGCCATTGATGTACATGTCTGAAGAAGTATCTCCGAGAGTTTTGACAACAGACTGGAGGTAAGCATCACTTGTAGCTGTAATAGAAATACAGTCATACTGATTTACAGTCAGGTCGTTAACACCGCTAACAACAGCATAGTCTGCATACGCAACCTGGACTTTTACTCTACTCGCATCGTCAATGTCGAGCTGAACGTTTATCGCGTTAGCAGCTACACATGCGAGCAGCACGAGAATTGTAGTAAAGAATTTTTTCATTGGAAACGTTTTTTTTTAATTATTTTTGTTTATTATGTGAAAATGTATATTATTGCTTAAATCCGCCGCAAAGATAATGTTTTTTCGCCAAACCACAAAGAAAAAGCCAAAAATATCACAAAAAATTATTAAAAGATTAGCTTTTAACTATATTCTGTTAATTGACTGAATAATTTTAACGTTCAAAAATATGCAGAAAATATACAAAAACAGTGATGAAATAATGTGGATTTATGTAATAAATTTACTCAAATGGCATAAAATTGCCAATATGCCATTCATGAAAAGAGAATCATATCAGACAAAGCGAGGAAATATTCATTACTCCACAATTTCAGGTCTCCTTCGCTTCTTAAAAAAGGTAATACATCAGCCTTAACCTGTTCAATGGATGTGTTATTTATTTTGTCTTTTAACAATGCTATGAAATCATTACGAGTGAGCATTTCGTCATTAAATTCCAAAATTCGTCTTTGCAGATGAGCAAAATTAAGCGGAATACGATTTCTCACATACCACTCAAAATCATACCAATCTCTACCCTTAACCCTATTCTTCCAATTTCTAAAAACAAGGGCATGCATTTTACCGGCAAAAAGATTAGGAAGTGTAAAACAACGAGTCATAAAAGACCTTGGAAGGAGTAATATTTTCTGTTCAGTTTCAAATTCGAGTGGAGGCATTGTATCAACTTC